>CAYTDJ010000056.1:0-10044 GCA_964436265.1 uncultured Chloracidobacterium sp.
CGCTGTTTCGCGAATGTGTTCTTCGTCGTCTACGATCAAGACCAGTTCGCCTTTGCCTAATGGCGGCCTTTCAACGGATTCAGCGGTTTCCTTTCCATCAGCAACCTCATCCAGCGGGAAATAGACAGAAAAGCGTGATCCACGGCCGGGCTCGCTGTACACGTTGACGAATCCGCCGTGACTCTTGACGATGCTTAATGTTGTCGAAAGTCCAAGTCCCGTACCCTTACCAACCTCTTTGGTCGTGAAAAACGGATCGAAGATGCGACTTACAACATGTGGCGACATACCGTGGCCCGTGTCTGATACGCTGATCACGACGTAGTCGCCGATCTCAGCCTCTGGGTTCCCGCGCGCGGCAGTCTCGTCGATCGTAGCGTTTGACACCGCGACTGACAAGGTCCCTCCGTCGGGCATAGCGTCACGAGCATTTACGAACAAATTCATCAATACCTGCTGGATCTGTGTAGGATCTGCGGATATGGCGCCTGTGTCAGGCGAGATCTTGTAATCGACCGCGATCGACTTAGGTAACGTTTCTGCAATTACCTTGATAATGTCCTTTACAAGATATTTGGGCTGAACGGTTATCCGCTTTCCTTCCATTCCACGCGCAAACGTTAGCACCTGTTTTATGAGGTTTGCTCCGCGTTCCGAACACTTACGTATCACGTCGAGCCATTTGCCGATATCTTCGTCACGGTTCTTCAGCTCGAGCATCTCGACCGCCATCAGGATCGGCGAGAGAATGTTATTGAGGTCGTGCGCGATACCACCCGCTAGCGTGCCGATCGACTCCATTCGTTGGGCGCGTAAAAGATGCTCTTCGGCACGGCGACGTTCGGAGATATCTGTGTTTATCGCAAGGAAATAGTCAGGCTTTCCGCGGTCATCTCTAACAAGCGTCCACCTGGCCTGTACCGTTATTCTTACGCCGTCGCGTCTTGTGTGGATATATTCGGTCGTCCATTCGTTCGCATGCTCCAGCGCCTCTCGGATCTCGTGAACGCGTTCGGGGTTGTCCTGTAGGATCAAGGTTCCCAAGTTTCTTCCCAGAGCTTCGGAGAGCGGCCATCCGTACATTCTTTCGGCACCTTTGTTCCAATAAAGAACCTGAAACTTCAGATCACAGACCATGATCGCGTCCTGTGCCTTGTCAAGGAGCGACGCTTGCTGACGGATCCTCTCTTCGGCCGCTTTTCGCTCCGTTATCTCGTAGCGAATGGCAATATACTGAACTGGTTTACCTTTATCGTTGAGAAGTGGGACGATCGTGGTGTCGACCCAGTAGAGAGAACCGTCCTTCGCACGATTTCGCAGTTCGCCCCTCCAGACTTTTCCGCTTGCGATCGTGGTCCAGATATTTCTTATGAATTCTTTCGAATGATACGAAGAATTTATTATTCGATGATCCTCTCCGATCAGTTCTTCGCGAGAGTACTTGGAGATCCGACAAAACTTGTCATTTACAAATGTGATCTTACCGGTCTGATCCGTAATGGCAACGATCGCCGATTCGTCGAGCGCGTAACGAAGATCGGACAGCTCCTTGAGCGCGTCCCGGTCTGCAGTTACCGGTCCTGATCCGGAGGTTGAGGCGGCGGACTGTTCACTCATAAACGACCCTTAATCCTTTTGTGACTTGCGGAGCTTGTATCGGAGTTGGTCCCTCGAAATGTCGAGCAGTTTCGCTGCCTGAGTAAGGTTTCCTCCAGTACGTTCGAACGCCTGTTTAGCAAGTTCAAATTCAACCGTCTCAAGCGGGATACCGTCCATGGGCAGCTTGATCGCGTACCCCTGTCCGCTTGAGTTTCCGCCGCTGTTTTCAAGAAGATCAGCAGGGAGGTGAGTCGTCGTGATCTGTTCGCCGTCCTCTAATATTGAAGACCGCTCTATAATATTTCGAAGTTCCCTGACATTTCCGGTCCATTTATAATCTTTGAAAATTCGCTCGACAGCCGGGGTCAAGCCCTTTAATTTCTTTCCCCGGCGTTTCTGATTGGCAAGTTCAGTGTAGTGTTTCGCCAATAGAAGCACGTCGTCTCCGCGTTCACGAAGGGGAGGAATGTCTATCTGGATAACGGAGAGCCTGAAATAGAGATCAAGCCTGAATGTTCCTGCTTCTCCGGCTTTCTTTAGGTTCTGATTCGATGCAGCGATTATACGAACATCAAGCGGAATGTCCTTAAGGCCGCCAACTCTTCGAAATACGCCGTTCTCCAGAACTCTTAGCAATTTAGCCTGTAACGACAGTTCCATCTCGCCGATCTCATCGAGAAAGATCGTTCCGCCTTGAGCCTGTTCAAACAACCCTTCTTTCCTTTGCTTAGCATCGGTAAACGCGCCCTTTTCATAACCGAACAACTCGGACTCGATCAACGTTGCCGGGAGAGCGGCGCAGTTTATCGCCAGATAAGGATGCGTAGATCGTTCCGACGCAAAATGGATCGCTTTTGCGAAGAGGTCTTTTCCGGTTCCGGTCTCGCCCTGCAATAGAATTGACGCAACATCCGAATCAGCGATCCGCTCACCAAGTTCGATCGCCTTTTTAATAGCGTCTGACTGTCCGATTATTTGTGAGAAATTGAACGCGACGGACCTCTCGCGCCTTGCGTGATGCACTTCGCGCCTTAGCGACTGCGTCTCGGCGGCGTTACGGAGAGTTACGCGCAATTCTTCGAGCCGTACCGGCTTACTTATAAAATCATGTGCGCCGCCGCGAAGTGCTGAAACGGAATTTTCAACGTCAACATTACCCGTGATCATTACGACGATCGTTTCGGGTCGTCTATCTTTTATCGCGGTCAGGACGTCCAGTCCGGAACCGTCTGGCAGATCTATATCAAGAAGGGCGATCTGCGGCTCCTCCTGCTCGAACAATTCGAGGGCCTCCGCCACGGTTCCAGCTTCTATCGTTTCGTATTCCCATGATCGCAAGGCTTCATTTAGCGCCATTCGAACAAAACTCTCGTCATCGACAATAAGTACTTTTCCAGCGGATTTAGGCAAATCAGTATTCCTCTCGGGTCTGTCTAATCTACGCTCCATTATACGTTGAATCTTCAGTCTAATGAAGAATATCGCCCAATCAGTGCGGATTTTTTCGCAGTCGCCTGATGCTAAATGATGTAAATAAAGCAGATTTGATCAATATTTGATGGCACAGGCATTGCCAAAAACCAGTTCATGCCACGGAGTGGCGCGAAATGAACATTCTTCTTGCATACGATGGTTCGGCGTGTGCCGAGGCCGCTATCGACGATCTTGTGAGGGCCGGGATTCCAGATTCGGCCGATTGCAGCGTTATATCTGTAGCGGAAGTGTGGCTTCCGCCCAGCAACGGAAGCAATGGTTATGAACCTGCTGATCCGTATCTCGAAGAACTCGTTAGAAAGCAACGGGAACGAGGCGAGCACGCGGTTGCAGAAGCATGGACATTCTCAAATCATGCGGCTGTCCGGCTGAGGCAGATGTTTCCCTCATGGCGTGTTACATCTGAGGCGACTTACGGGTCTCCGGCGTGGGAAATTCTGAATCGTGCGGACACGATGGTCCCGGATCTCATAGTACTTGGTTCTCATGGGCAGTCTGCGATCAGCCGATTCCTGCTAGGCAGTATTTCGCAAAAAGTACTCACCGTTGCGCATTGTTCGGTACGGGTTGCAAGAGGAAAGATCGAGGTGGATCCCGCACCCTCTCGGATCATAATCGGATTTGACGGTTCGAGCGGGTCAAAGGCAGCCGTGGATTCAGTCGCCTCGCGGAAATGGAGAGCCGGTTCAGAGGTCAAAATGATCTCGGTTACCGATCCGGTATCGCCGAGCGCGATCGGCAGATTCGTGCCTCCGGTCGTCGATGCTGCCGAAGAGATCAACAAAACGGAACATGACTGGTTGTTGACTGCAGCTGAGCCTGAAGCGGATCGGCTGAGAAGATCAGGTCTGGAAGTTGCAATTCAGATCGTCCCGGGCAATCCAAAGCGAATACTTACCGATGCGGCAGAAAGTTGGAACGCGGATTGTATCTTCGTCGGTGCGAACTCATATGGTAGCCGAATAGAGAGATATCTTATCGGAAGTACTTCCGCGGCGGTTGCGGCTCGGGCACACTGTTCGGTGGAGGTCGTAAGGCGGCCTCAAGATGGAAACGCTCAAAAATAGTCCCGTCGAGGAAACATCCGTATTATACTCGCGGAACAATGAACTTGACCGCGAGCCGGCCTTGAGCGAAACAGAAAACACAATTGCCGGCAACACAGAACCGGAAGCCGTTTTTCAGGTGCGCGGCATTTCGAAGGTCTATCGAATGGGCGATGTCGAGGTTCACGCGCTCCGGTCGGTCGATCTTGATCTCTACAAAGGCGAATTTGCAGTGCTGCTTGGTGCATCCGGCAGCGGCAAGTCAACCTTGCTGAACATTATCGGTGGACTTGATGTTCCAACCGAAGGCACCGTCATCTATCGCGATCACATCCTTACGTCGGCTGATGATGCCGAGCTAACACGCTTCCGCAGAGAGCATGTCGGTTTTGTTTTCCAGTTTTATAATCTCATTCCAAGCCTCACGGCCCTCGAAAACGTACAACTGATCACGGAGATAGCGGAAAATCCCCTTGACGCGATCGAAGCCCTGAAAATGGTCGGACTAAGTGAGCGGCTTGATCATTTTCCCGCTCAACTCTCCGGCGGAGAACAACAACGCGTTGCTATCGCCAGAGCTATCGCAAAACGTCCCGATGTACTGCTCTGCGACGAGCCGACCGGAGCACTCGACTACAAAACGGGAAAGATCGTGCTCGAGGTTCTCGAACAAGTGAACCGCGAACTTGGAACTACGACCGCCGTCATCACGCATAATGCAGCGATAGCCGCAATGGCTGATCGAGTGATCCATATTGGCAGCGGCCGCATCACGGAAATTGAGCGCAATAGCAAAAAGGCCCGTCCAAGCGAACTCACATGGTGACGTGATGAAGGCATTGAACACAAAATTGGTACGTGACCTTTGGCATTTGCGAGGCCAAGTGTTCGCGACCGCACTTGTCGTTGCCTGTGGCGTGGCATCGTTCGTCGCAATGAGCAGCACATACGAATCACTTGTTGCCAGCCGCGACCGCTATTATTCGCAGTACAGATTTGCCGATGTCTTTGCCGGATTGAAACGTGCTCCTAATTCGGTCGGAAAACAATTGTCCGAGATACCCGGCGTTTCAGAAGTGCAGACACGTGTTGTTGCCAAGGTGACACTTGACCTGCCGGATCTGCCAGAGCCGGCGCAAGGCAGGCTGGTGTCGATCCGCGAAGACAAGCAAGGCGGGTTGAACCAGCTCTTTCTCCTAAGAGGCCGCACTTTGGAACCGGGACGACCTAATCAGGTCGTGATAAGCGGTGCCTTCGCTGACGCAAACAGGTTGAATCCCGGCGACACGCTTCAGGCTGTTCTCAACGGGCGCCTTCGAAAGCTGGAGATCGTTGGGGTCGCACTCTCACCTGAGTACATCTATGAGATCCGTCCCGGCGACATTTTTCCGGACAATCGCCGTTTCGGGATCCTCTGGATGGATCAGCGAGCCGTCGCTTCGGTATTTCAAATGGAAGATGCTTTTAACGACGTCGCACTTACGCTTGCACCGCAGGCAAACGAACAGGGTGTCATCGAAAGCGTCGATCTCGTGCTCGATCGGTACGGAGGTTTCGGAGCTTATGGCCGCAGCGATCAGATGTCGCATCGATTCATAAGCAATGAGCTAGGCGAGCTTCGGGTTTTTGGTACTGTCATCCCAGCGATCTTTCTCGCCGTGACTGCGTTCCTTCTTCATCTGGTGCTGTCGCGACTTGTAGCCGTCGAACGCGATCAGATCGGCCTGCTGAAGGCCTTTGGCTATTCAAGCAGGGACATAGGCTGGCACTATCTAAAGCTTGCGGTCGCTGCAATACTCGGTGGTATAGTGATCGGCATCGCACTCGGGGCGTGGCTCGGCCAAGGAATGAACAACCTTTATGGAGACTTCTTTCATTTCCCGATCGTTTACTTCAAGCTCTCATTCGCGATCATTTTCTGGTCGCTGATGATAAGCATAGCGGCTGCTGCGATCGGCGCGATATCTGCAGTCAAGAGCGCGGTTGAACTGCCGGCTGCGGAAGCAATGAGGCCCGAACCGCCCGCTAACTTTCATGCCGGTTTTGTCGAATCGTCAGGGCTTCAACGAGCACTTTCGGCCGAGGCGCGCATCGTGATCCGCAATATTGTACGGCGGCCCGTTAAATCTTTTATGTCGGCCGTTGGCATCTCCTTTTCGATTGCACTGCTTTTTGTAGGTTTTTACTTTTATGACGCGATCAACAAGATCGTTACCGTACAGTTTGAGAATGTACAGCGAGAAGATGTGGACGTTAGCTTCAGTGAGCCTCGGCCCGGCCGTGCCGCTCTCGAACTAGCTTCATTGCCGGGAGTCTCTCGCGTCGAGACATATCGGGCTGTGCCCGCGATCCTGAGGTCGGCGAATCGTACACGCCGGGTAGCGATCATGGGCCTTTCCAATGGTGCGGAGCTTCGACGGGTCGTTGACAAAGACCTGAACACTATAACTCTGCCAAGCGAAGGGATCGTGCTTGGAGACACCGTTGCAGATTCGCTCGGGGTCGCCAAGGGCGATCGAATAACCGTCGAAGTAACTGAAGGACCGCGGCCCGTTCGCGAGATCGAGGTGACGGCGGTCGTTGAAGAACTGCTCGGCCTCGGAACGTATATGGACCTCCATGCACTTAACAGGTTGATGCGCGAAGGAGATACGATCTCCGGCGCGTTTCTTTCGGTCGATCAAAAACATCAACAGGAGCTTTATTCAGAACTAAAGCGGACGCCGGGCGTCTCGGGCGTAGGCCTGCCGAAAGCTGCGCTCGACAGTTTCAACGAAACAATTGCAAAGACTATCGGAACCTCCACCGTCTTTATGATCGGCTTTGCCTGTATAATTGCTTTTGGAGTTGTCTATAACGGCGCGAGGATCGCGCTTGCCGAACGCGGACGAGAACTTGCGTCGCTGCGGGTGCTGGGTTTTACGCAAACCGAGATCGGCAAAATGCTGCTGGGCGAACAGGGAGTCTTGACCATCGCAGCAATACCTATTGGCTTCGCTGTCGGATTCGGAACGTGTTTCCTTATCACTAAAGTGATCGATGCCGAGATCGTTAGACTGCCCATGGTGCTTTCGACCCAGACTTTCTTTTATTCAGCGGTGATCGTCATTGCCGCATCTGTCATCTCCGGGATATTGGTCGCCTTGCGGATCAGAGGAATGGATCTGGTAGCCGTGTTGAAAACGCGCGAGTAGAACATGAAGATCACGAAACGCTCACTTCTGTATTCTTCCATTGCGATCATCGTTGCTCTCATCGTTCTCTATTTCGCCGTGTTTCGCGAAGCGGCGGTCGTCGTCGAAGCGGGCGCGGCAACCCGCGGCGCTATGATCACATCGATCGACGCCGAAGGAAAGACACGTTACCACGATCGATACACGATAAACGCTCCTGTTTCCGGAAAGATGTTTCGCGTTCAGCTTCATGAAGGCGACCGGGTTCCAAAGGGTTATGTATTGACGCGCATCGACCCATCTCCGCCGCGGCCGCTTGATCCGGTACAGACGCCTGAAACCGGAAGTTATCCGTACGCTTACAATGTTTACGTCCCTGAGGACGGCATTCTGACAAAGATCTTTCTGGCAAGCGAGGGGATAGTTCAAGCGGGCACACCGATCGCCGAAGTAAGCAAGCCGTCAATGCTTGAGATCGTCGCGGATGTCCTGTCGTCGGACGCAACTCAGATAAGCGCACACATGCCGGTTTTGGTCGAAAATTGGGGAGGGGAAGGAACCCTGAAGGCGAAGGTCCGACTTGTCGAGCCGCAAGCGTTTACAAAGGTGTCAGCACTCGGTGTAGAGGAACAGCGGGTCAACTTGATCATCGATTTCGTAACTCCGCCGAAAGGACTGGGCGACAATTTTCGCGTCGATGTAAAAGTCGTTCTATGGGAAGCAGACAACGTACTGCGGATACCAACGAGCGCTCTTTTCCGGGACGGCGATGATTGGAATGTTTTCGTGATCGATGGACGAAAGGCGAGCGTGCGAAAGGTAGAGATCGGGCACCGTTCGCCCTCGTTCGCAGAGATGATCTCGGGTGTATCAGAAGGCGAAATGATAATACTTCACCCGCCAAGAAGCGTGAACGACGGAACGCGGGTTTCGACAAACTAGCCGACGGTCTACTGTACCGCCTCACCTTGATGTGTCTTTAACCATTCGGCACGCAGCATAAAACTTCCGTCGGTAACAATTCGATCGCCTACCTGCGCGCCTTCGATGACGGGAAATACACCGTTGACTTCGCTGCCTAGTCGAACCGGTCGAAGTTCAAAGACATTCGGTTCACCGGTCGCAATGAACACGATCTGCTTCCCGCCAATATTCTGAACCGCCGACGCCGGAACGACGGGGATGGTACGTTCACTTTGCCCAAGAGATCCAAACGCGACGTTAACGTACATCCCGAGCTTCAAGGCCCTATCCGCATTTGCAAGCTCGATGCGCACCTTGGCAGTCCGTGTGGCCTGATCGATCGATGGGTCGATGTATGTAACTTGCCCGCGAAACAGCCGATCGCCAAATGCGTTAGTCGTAATACTCGCACCGCTGCCAACGCGAAGCCTCGCCAGATCCTTTTCAAACGCCTGTGCGATAACCCAAACGCTTGAAAGATCCGTGACCTTGATCAATTCCTTATTTGCTTCGACCACCTCGCCGATATTCACGGTCCGACTTGTTACAGTTCCGGAAGCGGGCGCAGGTACCGCAAGTTCGGAGGTTATCTGCGATGGTGTACGCAGGGCTGCTATTCGTGATTCGCTCATTCCAAAAAGGATCAGCCGCTGCCGCATTGCCGCCAACTCCCCTTCGGCAGATCTGAGCTTGTTGATTGCCTCCTCGTTCATAGCCAGCGTCTCGGGATTGACCTCCAGCAATTTCATCGCGCGGTCAAAACGGTTTCGTGCTTCTGCGACTTCAGCTTCGGCAGTTCTGAGCTTTGTCGTGTCCTGTTCCAGTTCTTCACGGCTGGAGGCGCCTATGGCGACAAGCCTGGTCGTGCGTTGATATCGATTCCGCATTTCGGACAGGCCCGCTTCGGCTGACCTGACCTGTTTTGAGGCCGCATCGTACTCCGTTCGTCCGGGCTGGTTTATCGTGACGAGCTGTTGCGTTCGTTCGAAGTTCTTTCGCGCATTCTCGGCTTCAGTCCGGAGTGTCACATATCGCGACTGGGCTTCTGCAAATTCGTTGCTGAAAACGACGGCAACGGTTTGGCCTTTTGAAACATTTTGTCCCAGCTCGACCTTTACGCTCCGCACGATCCCGCCGGCCAAAGGCAGCACCGGAGTGTTCCGGTATTCGTTCGCCTCAACGGTTCCGGTGGCTGCAGTCAAACCAACATCAGCCGCCAGTTTCTCGCCGATGGGCTCGACCTTGATACCTGAAGAAGCGAGTTGTTCTTGTGTGATGGTTATCGTCTTTCCGGTCGACGGTCTATTCGAATTTACATCATCCATCGATGTCGAACGCGGAGCAGGGACCGGCTTGCCCTCGTCACCGCTTCCGCGAAATCCGAAGAACCATATGAAGAAGATCAGGACAAAAGCGACCGCAACACCGCTGCCCGCAATGATCGCTGGATGAATACGTCTGCCGGCTTCCGGCTCATTGTTCATTTCTATTTCGCTCATCTGACTATTAACTCCGGTGCATTTACTGCGCGCATAAATTCGATCTTCGCCTGGTAAGCTGCGTTCCGCGCATCTATATATCCCATCTCCGCGTCGATACATCGGCGAAGTTCGGCTATGTAATCAAACAAGGTTTTGGAACCCAGTTCGTACGTCTGGCGGATCACATCAAGATTTTGTGCTGCCTGTCCCCGTACACCGACCCTAAAGATCTCGGCGACCTTAACAGTACTGTTATAGCGAACGATCGACGATGCAGCCTCGAGTCGC
>CAYTDJ010000057.1:0-2441 GCA_964436265.1 uncultured Chloracidobacterium sp.
TCACTGCTTCGTCTTCCTTTATCTGCGCTTTCGGCGCATATCTTCGGCCGTCATCTCCTGACGCGTTCAATGCCTGTTCGATGTCGGCGAGGATGTCATCTACGTCTTCTATGCCGACCGATATCCGGATCAGCCCTTCGGTGACACCGATCTTCTCGCGCTGTTTCGGCGAAAGCTCGCGATGCGTTGCGGTCGCCGGATGGACTATTCCGGTGAAGAGGTCGCCGACGCTTGCGGCCCGCGTGCAGAGGTTCAACGCATTAAGAAATCGATAGGAGGCCTCTCTTGTATCTTCGGCAAGGCGTATCGTGACGATCGCTCCGAATTCGGACCCGTGAAACGTATGGTCGAGCGAGGCGGCTTGTTCGCCCTCGAAGAATTTCGGATAGATCACTTCGCTGATCTGCTGTGATCGTCTTAGTTCAATTGCCAGACGTTCGGCGTTCGAGCACTGCTTTTCCATTCGCAGGCCAAGCGTCTTTATTCCGCGCAGGATAGAATGAGCTTCCCAAGGGCTGAGCACGCCCCCGGCGAGCGTCAACGCTCCAAGCAAGGCCGGCTTATCGAAGTCTTCTTTTGCGATCACGACGCCGCCGGTCGCGTCGGCATGGCCGCCCAGATATTTTGTGGCGCTGTGGACGACGAAATCGGCGCCAAGTTCGAGCGGGCGGCAGAGGTACGGCGTTGCAAACGTGTTATCGACGATCAGCCTTGCCCCGACCTCTTTGGCGATCTGCGAGCATTCACCGATATCGCAAACCTTCAGCAGCGGGTTCGAAAGCGTCTCGCAGAGCAAGACACGAGGCTGCAACTCAAACGCCTTGGCACGCAGGGCGGCGATATCGGTGAAATCTTCGGTGACCGTCTTTACGCCAAATGCGCCGAAAACGGTCAACAAGAGTTCGAATGTCGAACCATAGAGATCTTTTGACGCGAGCACGATCGAGCCGTTTGAGAGTTCGCTGGCGAGCAGTGCCGCATGGAGTGCCGCCATTCCCGATCCGTATGCGAAGGCATATTTGCCGTTTTCGATCGCCGCCATCGCATCCTCAAAAGCAGCAACTGTCGGGTTGCCGTAACGGCTGTAAACGAAATCGCTCACCTCGCCTTCGACGATGCGGTCGATGTCCTCGACACGCTCGTAAATGAACGACGAAGACGCGTAGATCGGCGTCGATGCCGGAACACCGGCCGGCGCGTCTCGCCGTTCGCCTGCATGAACGAACCTTGTTGATAATGAAGACCTTGTCATCCGTATCACCTTTACGCGATGAATCGCGCACTCTGAACAAATGCAAAAAAGCTCCCGTGCCAAAAACGGCACGAGAGCTTCTTTAAACTTCTCTTCCGGTATTTAGCAGTTTTTTTAGTGGAGCAAGTTACCTTAAATCGCCACTTTCAGATGCTTCGCCAACGGAAGCGTTAAAAGAACTTTTGGCAGATTAGCGGAACGGCACGAATGTTGTCAAGCCAAAAATTCAACCTCGGGTAATTTTTGGATCTCTAAGCCGGACGACAATCGGCGATTCGAAATGTTAGAATATTTGTTTCGAGGCAAGTGCGATCATGATAGAGGAAAAGGTGTTGGTTCAGTCATTTTTGAACCGAAAACAGCGTGAAAGGCTGAAAAAGCCGGATTGGCTGAAGATAAAATTGGGCGACCCTTCGAACCAGAATCAGGTCCTGAACCTGATCGACGGATTGAATCTTCACACCGTCTGCCAGGAGGCAAAGTGCCCGAATATCTTCGAATGCTGGACCGATAAGACCGCGACTTTCATGCTCGGCGGCGATACATGTACGCGGCATTGCGGATTTTGCGCCGTGAACAAAGGCAAGCCGATGGACCTCGACCCGATGGAGCCGACACACGTTGCCGAAGCCGTAAAGCATCTCGATCTGAAGCACGCGGTCATCACGTCGGTGAATCGCGACGACCTCGCAGATGGCGGGTCGATGCACTGGGCCGAGACGATCACACGTGTGCGGGAACTGAACCCTGAGTGCAAAGTCGAAGTTCTGATCCCGGATTTCAACGGCGACGAAGCGGCGCTGAACAATGTGCTGGACGCGCGGCCCGACGTACTGAATCACAACACTGAGACTATTGCCCGTTTGTATCGCCGCGTCCGCCCCGATGCGAAATACGATCAGACGCTTGAGCTTCTCGAACGAGCCGCTCGTTATCGCGACACGCAATTCCCTGCGATGCTCACCAAAAGCGGCATCATGGCCGGCCTCGGCGAAGAGTTTGAAGAGGTCGTCGATCTGATGCGCGATCTGCGAAAGGTTTCGTGCGACATCATGACCATCGGTCAATATCTCCAGCCGTACGAAAAACGTCTGCCGGTCGAACGCTACGTAACGCCCGAGGAATTTGCCGAGTGGAAGCGGATCGGGCTCGACCTTGGCTTCAAACACGTCGAATCTTCGCCGTTGAC
>CAYTDJ010000057.1:2541-10033 GCA_964436265.1 uncultured Chloracidobacterium sp.
AGTTGCTAAATTCGCACCGAATTTGACAACAGTGGTACGCTGTCTGTTATGAAGATTTCTCGTGATATCCAAAGCCTTAGCGTGTTCAAGAGAGACACTGCGAAATTCCTCAAGCAAATGAAAAAGACGGGTGAACCGATAATACTTACAGTGAACGGTAAGGCAGCCGCCGTCGTTCTCGATCCTGACAGCTACCAAAGCTATTTGCGGGAGAAGGACTGGCACGATACGATGACTGCACTCAGGCAAGCTCGGGAGGATGTGGGGGCCGGTCGGGTACAGGACGCTGAGGACTTCTTTCGTGAGTTTGAAGAACGTCATGGGATTCCGGCTGAATGAAGAAACGATATAGGGTCGTTTTTACCGAGAGGGCCAAACGGGATTTCGACAGGTCGTTTGAATGGGGCCGACGTGAATGGGGTGAAGCCGCGGCCCGCCGCTGGTATCGAGAGACAAAGGACCAAATATTAAGATCGCTGACCACCTTTCCTTTGGGACACCCCGTGGCCCCTGAAAGTGAGGAACACGGAAGCGAAGTCCGGCATATGATAATTGGCCGCTATAGAGTACTTTTCGAAGTCGACGGCAAGGTCGTTAGAGTGATGCATATCCGCGGCTCTTATTTCGGCTCGGAGAGGCTAACTTTGGGAATGGACGAATGAACGAAACCGAAGATCAAAAGGCCAACCGAATCCGTAACGGCATTTTTAAACTGGAGCAACGCTGAACAAACCGGACGAGATCGGTACCTACAACTAATTGACTCTGAAGATCATAGAAACAGAAAGGCTATTGATCCGCGAACTCGACGCTGAAACGGACGCGGATTTCGTTTGTCGGTTACTTAATTCCGAGAAGTTCATCAAATACATCGGCGACCGTAACGTCCGCTCGGCCGGCGACGCGCACGATTTCATTCGCGACCGATATCGCAAGAGCTACGAAGATCACGGATACGGACTTTACTGCGTTGAGCTAAAAGACGGCGATACCGGATTGCAGGTCGGAATCTGCGGATTTGTCCGGCGTGATACGCTGCCGGGGCCGGATATCGGTTTTGCGTTTTTACCGGAATTCGAGGGCAAAGGATTCGGCTTTGAATCCGCCGACGCGATGATGAATTACGGGCGAGAAACGCTTGGATTCACCGAGGTTCTTGCGATCACGACACTTGATAACGATGCGTCCGGAAAGCTACTCGAAAAGATCGGGTTCGCGTTCGATAAGACGATCGACACCGCCGAAGGCGAGACGCTCAGGCTGTTTCGCAGCGGGACGTGATCGCGTTATCGTCCGGGAGCTCCTGCGCTATAATCTGCCGATATGATGAACGACAACGAAAAACAAGCTGCGATCGAAACACTGAACCGGATAATGGAACTCGAATTGGCGGGCGTGGTCAGATACACGCATTATTCGCTGATGGTGTTCGGCTATAACCGAATTCCGATCGTTTCGTGGCTAAAGGGAAACGCAGACGAATCGATGGCTCACGCGGGCAAAGCAGGCGAGTTCGTCACGATGCTCGGCGGGCACCCGAGCCTGAAGATCGGCCCGCTTCTCGAAACTCATAAGCACGACATCGGCGACATTTTGCGCGAAAGCCTTGAGCAGGAAAGCACGACGCTAAAGGCGTATTACGACCTGCTGGAACAAGTGGAAGGAAAGTCGGTAGCCTTGGAAGAATATGCGCGCGAGATGATCCTCCTCGAGGAAATGCATCTTGACGAGGTCAACAAGATGCTGCGAAAACCGGGCGAGATAACGCCGTTCAGCGAATAGCTTTCTACTGCAAAAAGCAACCGGACCGAAAGTCCCCGCATCAACAACTATCAAGTTCCTTTCTATTTCGGGGGCAGACTTATTTTGAAGCGGGGATCTCTCATTTTCTCACTTGCCGCGATCGTATTAGCGATGCTTTCGACCGCTGACGCGGGCATGAAACGCGAGTCCGACGCGAATTTCATCGCCCGTCTTGTCGGCTACAAATCGTGGAAACAGGTCAACCGCTTCGACTTTGACGTCTCCGCGGCGTCGTTCAAGATAGAGTCGTCGATACCCTTAGGAGGCGGCTGAGCGTTCGTAGTTGACGGCGTCAGTTTGGCGTCTTTCGAGCGTGATGTTCAATTCCGGCCCGAACGTGAAACGGTCGATATTAGAGCGCGAACGATCCGGGATCTGATCACAACTCCGGGTGTTCGCCTGGTACTGCCATCGGAACAAACTGAGGATGTCATGACCGGACTTGCTTATTCCGGCGAGTTTGACCGATTCCGAACCTATCGCACAAACGATTCAGGGCCGAACCATGACGGATTCCTGACCAGTTACGCTCGGGTATTTGTAAATCAAAATGCCCATCCGTATATGAAACGCGAACCTCTACGGTTCCCCGTCGGCTCGATGATCGTTCGCGAAAGGCTCAATAATGCGTCGGACGAAAGCGCGCAGATGTTGTCCGTGATGATAAAACGAGAACGCGGTTTTAGCCCGATCACGAACGATTGGGAATTTGCCCTGGTCGAAACCGCGACACAAAAAATGACGCGCGGACGCTCGACCGCAAGCTGCGTCGAGTGTCACGCAAAGATGCGAAGCAATGATCTCCTGTTTAAGACCTATCTTCCGTAACTAATTCCCGAGCAGCTCGCGAACCGCCCGGTCAAGCTGGGAGTCTTTTCCCGTAAGAGATTCGCCGATCGGACGCGTGACGAGCACATCGACCGGACGCGGATTCAACTCCATGTTCTTTCCGTCGCTCCCCAGTATCAACTGACGCGGCAGCCGGACGGTCGTTCCGTCAAACAAACCCGCATTCCACGTATAAATGATCCAGCCCGCGGTCGGTTCGCCCACCACCTTGCCGAGCTTTAGAGTTCGATAGCCTTCGGTCATGTCTTCGGCGTCGGAAAGCGAATGTTGATTTGTGACAAGCACGGTCGGCCGTTCGAGAGAGCGCTGCCCGAGTGCAGACCGAGCCGGAACATTCCAAAGTCCGCGCTCCTTCATTGTGAGATATCCGCGGCGTGCGAGAACGTCGATCACATAGACATTGATGAATCCGCCGTTATTGTTTCGGATATCGACAACAACGCCTTCCTTCGATTGGTTTTGCGCGTCGAGGTCGATGTAGAGCTGGTTCAGCGAACCTTGCCCCATATCGGGCAGATGAACGTAACCGAGTTTTCCGCCGCTTATGCGATCGACATAGGCGCGATTGTCCTCGACCCATTGGCGGTAAAGCAGGTTCTTTTCGGCACCGGTCGAGACGGGACGCACGACCACTTCCCGCCGGTTCGAACCATCCGGCGTAGCCGACACCTGAAGCACAACACGGCGGTTCGTTTTGTTCTCTAGCAACTCGTCGATATTGGTATTTCTACTAATGCTCACTCCGTCGATGCTCAAAATAAATTCACCTGTTTTTACGGTTTTGGCGACTGCAACCGGCCCCAACGCGATGATCTCCGTTATCTTCAATCGGCCGTTATTCTCAAATTCGGCGCGGTCAAAGCGAACGCCGAGTTTGCCGACAGGACTCGCCGGCGGCGGAGTCGTTCCACCGGAAACGCCGAGGTGAGAAGCATTCAATTCACCGACCATCAGGTTCAGCAGACGACGGACCTCATCGGGCGTGCGGGCACCGGCGATCAGCGGTTCGTATGTCGTCTTTACGGCGTTCCAATCGACGCCGTGATATTTGTCGTCGTAAAAATTGTCGCGAAGATATCGCCAGGCCTGGCCAAACGTCTCCATCTTGTCCTCGGCGAAATTAACGGGAATGTCGATGGCCACATTCAGCGGACGAACCTCGCGGCGGTCGAGCGAGACGATGTTTATTCGGCCGCCTTCGAGGTAGTAGATCTCCTTGCTGTCGGAAGTGAACTGCGGCTGCGATTTGAAACCGCTTGTCGAGGTTATCTGCCGTGACGACGTATCGGTCGCGAGTTCGTCCAATGTACGCGAATAGATGTTGAATTGCCCTTCGGCAGACGCCAGCGTAATAAGCGTCTTCCCGTCAGGGCTGATGACAGGATTTCCGCCATCAACACCCGTATTTATCAGACTAAGACGGCGGCGGATATCGTCAAAGACGATCTCAGTTTTCTTGTCGTCGTCTTTCTTTTCAGGTGAAGCGGCCGGTGCGGGAGAGGCTGCCGGTGAAGCCGTCGGCGCGGGCGGCTGGCGCGTGTCTCGCGGGTTCTCTTGCTTGAATAGATCGCGGAATTGATCCTCGCGATACTTAGGAGTTCGCAATTTCAGATCGATCCTCGCGATGCTTGTTTCCTCGGTCCGCTGGTTCGTGTCGAAAAGTAGGTACGAACCGTCGGGGCTCCAGGCGATCGCGTTGCTGTTCGAATTGGCAAGAAAGCTGATCGGCCGTGCGGGCCCGCCTTCGACAGGCACGGCGCTTACATTAGTGTACGAACGCGTCTCGGGCGCGTAGGTAAGAAAAGCGATCCATTTGCCGTCAGGCGACCATTTGAACGTGTCCGGACCGAGAAGCGGCGCCGGATCTGTGTACAGCTTTGCCGCTTCGCGTTCCTGTTTTGCAGCAAGGTCGTAAATCATCAGCGACCGCGCATTTCGCACGAAGGCAAGCAGCTTTCCGTCCGGCGAAAAAGCAGCTATGGCATCATTTCCGGCACTTGTCAGCTGAGTCTCGGTTTCGGTAGTGAAGTCATACTGAAAAAGTCGCATCGTGCCGCCGCGTTCGGATGAATAGACGACGCGTTTGCTGTCTGACGACCATGTGACATAGGATTCGGGAGCCGGAGTATTCGTGATCCTCACGGCGTCTCCGCCATCTTTTGCCGATGCCGCGAATACCTCGCCGCGTGCTATGAGCGCGACCTTTTTTCCGTCGGGCGAAAGCGAGAACGAGCGGACCTGTGTCGAGAGACTTGCTCGTTCGACCATCGGCGACATCGCCGCGCCGCGAAGCGCGATCGCGACCTCCGCGGCCTTGCCGCCGTCAGCGTCCATCTTCCAGATCTTGAAATTTCGCTCGAAGACGATCTCTTTTGCGTCGTATGAAAGGCTCGGGAAAAGAACGCGGCCGCCGGTGAAGTTCGTGAGTTGTTTCGCGGCACCGGTTCGCGGTTTCGTCCAGATATTCTGATCGCCGCTTCGATCGGACACGAAGAAGATCTTCGATCCGTCAGCCGACGCCATCGGCCATTGCTGCTTGGCTCCGCGGGGCATTAGCTCTGAATATGCGTCGCCGTTTTTCGACCAGATCTCGGTTTCGTCGATGTGGCTGTGCCCGCGACGCCACCATTGTCCGCTGCTGATACCGCGGGCGGCAAAGATGAATGATCCGTCGGCCAGCGGTGCGGCATTGAACTCGCTCGTGTAGCGGTCGGAACTCACCTGCATCGGAGTTCCGCCATTGACCGAAACACGATAAATGTCGTTCATTCCGGCGATGTCGCGTGCGCTGGATGTGAAATAGATCCATGCTCCATCGCGTGACCAAGCGTCAAGCTGGTCGCCGCTGTCGTCGAAAGTCAGCCGTTTCAAATTGCCGCTGGCTAACTCAAGAAGATAGATGTCGCCGTTTCCGGTTCGCGACGAGGCGAACGCGAGCCATTTCCCATCCGGCGAATAAAGCGGCTTGAACTCTGTTGCCGGGTGAGAGACCAACAGGCTTGCCGTTCCGCCTGCGGCCGGAACCGTCCAGATGTCGCCGCCTGAAACAAAGGCGATCTCCTTTCGGTCAGGCGATAGCGAAGGCTCGGTGAAATACGGAATGGCATTTTGGGCAGATGCGGTATATGCGAATGATGCGGCAATGACCAGCGACTTCGTAACGGAACGGAGTTTCATAATTTTGATCTTGTCTGCTTGGTATGTGAACGAACTTTGAAGCGATTATACGGCTGAAGTGCAGAAACGGTTACACATATCATTACGATTTTGCAATTTTAACGGCCACACCCAATAATTATCGAGTCAGCATGAACTACGGCCTAATTGCCGGAAACGGCCAATTTCCATTTTTAGTAGTCGAAGGCGCGAAGCGCGCCGGTGCGTCGCTTTCGGTTGTCGCTATAAAAGAGGAGACCGATCCAAAGATCGATGATGCCGCAGAAACGGTTCAATGGGTAAATATCGGCCAGCTTGGCAAGATGATCGATTTTTTCAAATCTCATGGCGTTGAAAAAGCGATCATGGCCGGCCAGGTAAAACACGTGCAGATATTTTCCGGAGCGATCCCCGATATGCGGATGATGAAGATGCTCTGGAACCTTCCGAAACGCAACACCGATTCACTCATCGGCGGAGTTGCGGACGAGATGGCAAAAGAAGGTATCGAACTCATCGATTCGACCTATTTTGTACAGGACCATCTTGCTCCGACCGGTGCTCTAACGAAGCGAAAGCCCAGCGATATCGAGCAGGAAAACATCGACTACGGCCTGCACATCGCGTCGGAGATCGCGCGGCTCGATCTCGGCCAGACGATCGTCGTCCGTGCTAAGGCTTGTGTCGCGATCGAAGCGATGGAAGGCACCGACGCGACGATAAAACGAGCCGGCGAACTCGCAAACGGAAAATTGACGGTCGTTAAGGTGGCAAAACCCGAACAGGATATGCGCTTTGACGTGCCGGTGATCGGCATACCGACCATCGAGACGATGATCGCTGCCGGTGCGACGTGTATTTCGGTCACGGCCGGCAAGACGCTGGTGTTCGATCGCGAAAAGACGATCGGCCTCGCCGATAAGAACAAGATCGCGATCGTCGGCAGCTGAAAACGAAACATTCTCCCCGCTCCCTCGTATTAATCTCTTGCTTTCATGGACAAAATCACTTTCGGAGAAACAATGAAAAAGACCTTATTTACGCTCTTTTTGAGTATCGGCCTGCTGATGCCGACCGCGGCATTGGCTCAGGCCGTAAAGATCACTCCTGCCGAGAAAAAGGCAGCTGAGGCGATCACTGCGGCGCAGATCAGCAATTACCTTTATTTTGTGGCTTCTGACGCGATGGGCGGCCGCGACACTCCGTCGGCCGGACTCGACGTCACTGCCGAGTTCCTGAAAATGAACCTTCAGCGTTGGGGATTCAAGCCCGCGGGCGATAACGGCACTTATTTTCAGAAGATCGCACTCCGCCGCGACGCAGTTGACCCGAAAGGCACTTCTGTGACCGTGGGCGGCCAAAAATTTGAATATGGCGAAGACCTGGTTCGCGTCTCGGGCAATTCCACGGGCACTTTCAACCCGAAGATCGTTTATGCCGGAAACGGCTGGATGATCAAATCAAAGAACCTGAATCCGTATCAGGGACTCGACGTAAAGGGCAAGATCATCGCCGTATTTGGTGAAGGCGTGATCGGCGGGCGAAATCTCGTGCCGCTTCCCGCCGGTGTTACTCAGGCTGACCTGACCGGAACGCGCGGGACGGATTGGGCCGATGCCGTGACATACGCACGCGCAAACGGCGCAGTCGGTGTCATGGTCCTCGCCTCGAAGTTTCTCGCGTC
>CAYTDJ010000058.1:0-9756 GCA_964436265.1 uncultured Chloracidobacterium sp.
TCAAACAGAGAATAGAAAACCGGAACTGCGAGCAGCGTTAACAGCAGACAAAGAGATTGGCCGCCGACCACAAGGATGCCGATCGAACGGTTTGTCGCCGCACCCGCGCCGGAACCGAGGATCAGCGGGATCATGCCCGCGACAAGTGCGATCGTCGTCATAAGGATCGGGCGAAGGCGGTCGCGGTTTGCCTGAATGATAGCGTCGTATCGGTTCATTCCCTTGCCACGCAAGGTGTTCGTGTGGTCGATCTGCAGGATCGCGTTCTTTTTCACGATGCCGAAAAGCAGAAGAATTCCGAGGGCCGAAAATATGTTCAGTGTTTGCCCGGCCAGCGCCGTAGAAAGCAATGCGAACGGGACCGAAAGCGGCAGTGACAAAAGGATCGTGACCGGATGGATGAACGATTCGAATTGCGCGGCCAGTATCAAGTACATGAAGACGAACGAAAGGAGGAATGCGTACATGAACGATTCGTAAGCCTTCTGAAGTTCTTTCGATTGGCCGGTCACGCCGGTAATATACTCGGGGGGCATCTGCATATCTGCGGCCAATTTCTGCAGTTTTGCGATAGCGTCTGATTCGGATGCGTTCGGCGGAAGTCCGGCCGACACCGTGACCTGACGCAGCCGGTTCAGACGGTTGATCGATGAAGGACTCAAACCTTCGTCCAGCTTCACAACTCGGTCAAGCCCGACCGTACCTCCGTTTGACGATGCGACCGTAAACCACGGGAGATAGCTGCGATCGCGGCGGAACTGCTCCTCGGCGCGAACGATGACGTCATACTGTTCCGAATTTTCGCTATATGTGGAGACGATCTGGCCGGCGGAAAGGATATTCAACGCCTGTGCAACGTCGCCGGCACGCACACCGAGGTCGGCGGCTTTTGCCCGGTCGATAGTTACGCGGATCTCGGGCGAACCGACCTCGATCGAAGTATCGGGATCGCGATATATCGGATCCTGCTTCATCTTCTCAACGAGGGCATTCGAATACTCCGTCAGCTTTGCCATATCAGGTCCGGCGATGTACATACCGACGCTTGACCCGCCGCGGCCGAGACCGATACTACCTGCGATTGACGACGAAGCTGACACCGTCACCTGGTAATCTTTGGAAGAATATTTTCTGGCTATACCGCGAACCTGATTTATCAGTTCTGCCTGCGATTTTTCGCGTTCACCAACCGGAAGGAGAGCGACGTTTATGAACCCATTGTTGGGGCCGGAGCCGCGTCCGAAGCCGGCGAGCACAAGAGTATTTTTAACGCCTGGGACTTGTGCCCGGATATCACGCGCGATCCGGTCGAGTATAGACTGGGTGCCTGAGAGCGAGGTTCCCTGCGGGCCGCGAAGATTTACCTGGAACAGCGATTCGTCTTCGTCCGGCAGAAACGCCATGCCGACGTATTTGTATAGCGGATAGATCGACGCGACCGTTATCACGCAGATCAATACCACCGCCCAACGGAAACGCATTGAGAGCTTCAAAAGCCATGTGTAGGTCCCGTCGATCTTTCGGTAGAACCAGCCGGCTTTTGAATCATGCGAAACATGTTTAGGCGGCACTTCTATCGGATCAGCTTCTTCTCCGGTGATGACATCAATATCGGATTCATCATCGATCGTTTCTTCCTTAGGCCTGATCCATCGAGCGGCGAGCATCGGCGTCAGCGTGAAAGAGACGATCAGGGACACCGCAATTGCGGCAGCGGCCGTTAGGCCGAACGATGACATGAAGCGGCCGACAATTCCCGTCATGAAGCCGACAGGCACGAACACGGCAAGCAGCGACAGCGTTGTCGCAAGCACCGCAAGACCGATCTCACGGGTTCCTTCGATCGCCGCCTGAAACGGGTTCATTCCCTTTTCTTCGACGTACCTATATATATTCTCAAGGACAACGATCGCGTCGTCGATCACGATGCCGACCATTAACGTCAACGCCAGCATCGTCATCTGATTAAGCGAATAGCCTAAGGCGGCGATCGCGGCAAATGCGGCAATTATCGAGACCGGTATCGCGAGGGCGGCGATGATGGTCGAACGGAAATTCCACAGGAATAAGAAAACGACGATCGCTGCAAAGATGCCGCCAAGGACCAAGTGCTCCTCGATCGCCGTTAGGCTGTTCTGAATGAATTCACTTTGGTCGCGAATGACAGCGACCTTGAAATCGGACGGAAGTGTGGGAATGATCGTCGCCATTCGCTCCTTCACGTTCTTGATAACGGCGATCGTGTTTGCACCCGATTGTTTTCGGACACCTACGGAGACGGCAGGCACGCCGTCAAGCGATGCCGCTGACTGTGGTTCACCGCCGGTCTTTTCGACAGTACCGACGTCTTTGATCTTGATCGGGAAACCGTTGCGGGTAGTGATAACGACGTCGTTGAACTGCTCGACCGATGTCAGCTTACTCATCGTTCGAAGCCCAAGCGTTTTCTGTCCCTCGATCAGGTTTCCGCCAGGAAGTTCCTGATTTTGCGATCGAACCGCATTTGTGACTTCGGTCACCGAGATGTTGAATGCCCGAAGCCGGTCAGGATTGATGTTCACGCGGACCTGCGGGCTTCGCGATCCCCACATGAACACCTCACCAACGCCATCGGCCGATTCGATCCTTTCCTGGATCAGGTTCTCGACCATTTCGGAAAGCTCCATCATGTCTCGCGGAGCGCTGATGGTGTACATCAGGATCGGCTGAGAATCAGGATCGCTTTTCTGTGCAGACGGAGGATCGGCTTGGTCAGGCAAGCGGTTGCTGATGCCGCTGAGTTTTTGCTGTACTTCCTGGAACGCTTGGTCCGGATTCTTTTCGAGTTTGAAAGTAAGTGTAACGTTCGAACGTCCGCGGGAAGACGAAGAACGCATCTCTTCCACACCCGGTACGGTGTTCAGAGCGCTTTCGATCACATCCGTGATCTCTGTTTCGATCTCTTCGGGGGATGCACCCGGATTGCTCGTCGAAACGGAGATCGTCGGAAGATCTATCTTCGGAAAACGATCAACACCGAGTGTGAAAAAGCTGAATCCGCCGACGACCGTGAGAAATAAAACGATCACGGTTGCAAAAACAGGCCGGTGAACACAAATCTCGGCTAACCACTGCATAAGACTTCTCCTAGACGGTTACCTTGGCTCCTTCATACAACTGATCTAGATTGCTGGTGGCGACTGTCTCGTCCGCGTTTAGGCCGGAGAGGATCTGGATCGAATCGCCTTCTTCGGCGCCGAGTTGGATGACCCGAAGTTTTGCAACGCCTTCGACGATAACGAACGCACGGAACGAACCGGTCGGCTCATGACTGTAAACAGCGGACCTTGGCACGAATATACCGGTTGCTCCGCCTTCCTTATTGATCCTGGCGGTCGCGAACATGCCGGCTCGAAGAGCGTTGTCGCCATTTTCAACTTTCGCCTCGACGATCGCGGAACGCGAATTTGGATCGACCGACGGATTGATCGCTGAAACCGTTCCGGCAAAACGCCGATCGCGATACGCATCGACCTGTACGGAAACACCGCGGCCAATGAGTACCGACGGAACATCTGCTTCGGCGACCTGCATTTGTATCTTGATCGGGTTCGAACGAATGATCGTCGCGATCGTGTTTGCAGACGAAACATATTCGCCGGGTGCAACCTGCCTTTCTGTGACAAAGCCCGAGAAAGGCGCCCGAACTATAGTGTCGGCGAGATCCTGCTTTGCCGTCTCGACCTGTGTCTGTGCCGCCTCGACAGAGGCCTGTGCGCTTGCGATCGCCTGATTGTTTTGTTTCGCGTTGTTTATCTGAGCGTCAAGCTGCTCCTTTGCGGCATTGGCTCGGGCCCGTGCGGTGTCGCGAGCCGTTCTGTACTGTTCATAGGTGATCATCGCCGTGTCGCCGGACTGCACGAGGTCACGATAACGTTTTTCATTCGCTTCGGCCTGGCGAAGTTCGGCCAAGGCCTGCTCGTAGTTGGCATTTGCAGAACGAACCTCAGGGATAGACGAGGCGTTGAACGAACCGTTTGGACCGAGGCCGAGACGAGCCTCTGCCTGTCTTACGGCGGCGACTGCCTGTTTCACACTTGCCTGAGCAGAAGCAAGCCGGCGGCGTGCGTCGCTGTCCTCGATCTTAGCGATTACCGTTCCCTGTGCGACAAAATCGCCGATATTTACATTTACATTGGCAACCTTTCCGGCGACCTTCGGGGCAACGTTCGAACTTTCGTCAGCAACCAGCGAACCCGTCGTCTGGATAACGGCAGGAACATTTCTAGCTTCGGTTTTGGCAACAGTAACGGCGACCGGAGCGTCAGCCGGGGCGCTATTTGAGGCCTGTTGGTTCTGCGGCCGTTCGCCCTGGGGGCTTTTATTGCCGCAAGCGGTGAGACCGATCGCTGCCGTTATGGCGGTGATGATTATAAAAGCCGCCTTGTTTCCGGGCTTACAATATGAATACATACGATCTTTATACTATTTACAGATTCTATAACACGCGCTCTTTCGGATTCACCCCGATTGTGCAAAGTTTTGTAAATGGTATATTTAGGTATTACGATCCGACAAAAGTTACGGTTTCAGACACTCCTTGATGGATGAGTGTTTTCAACGACGTACCCTAGATGGATGGGGAATGAGGTTCTGAATTAAGTGGTAGAAGAGATCTCCGCAACGGAATTGAAAAGTCTTATCGACGGCGGCGGCAATGTGCAGATGATCGACGTGCGCGAACCGGGCGAATTCTCATTTGCAAAGATCCCGGGAACCAAACTCATTCCGCTTGGCGAGATCATTTCGCGGATGAAAGAACTCGACCCAACCCGCGAGGCGATAATCATCTGCAAGATGGGAGGCCGGAGCGCACGCGCCATCGAAGCGCTAAAAGCTTACGGTTATACCGGCCAATTGCGAAACCTCCGCGGCGGCATAACGGCCTGGTCGAACGACGTCGATTCGAAAGTTCCGAAATATTGATCGCCTTACGTTCGATTGGTCTCCTTCGCTAGAATTGACCTTGTTCAAAATAGCCCGCACTTACAAATTTTCTAACAAAAACCTGTTAGAGATCGTCAAATTTCCGCAATAACTTCTTAAGGGGCGGTGTCTTAATTACGTGACCAAATACGTATTACTTTCCTGTGCACGAAGATAAATAATGTAAAAGAACTAGCGAGGTCAGAAAATGTCGACGAGATTGATTGGTTTTGCTGTTTCGATTTACATACTTGCCGCGTTTGCAGCGGGACAGAAAGGCGCTATTCCAAGAACCGATGCCGCACTACCCGAGTCTCCTAGAGTTGTTTCGACCGAAGCAATTATTCTTAATGCAAGACTAGCACCTCCGGAACTCGCCTCCGACACGCTGATAAAAATTGCGACATCAGGATTGAACTTGCGCAACGACGATCGGAAATTCCTTATCGAAGAAGCTATCAAACTTGCCCGTGAAGTGAAGAATCCTGTGCGTATGAGACTCGTTCCCATTCAAGGGGTCGCTGTGGACACGGAGACTGGCTATCTAAGTTATGCATTTGAACTGAAACTCGATGGCCTTTCGTTAATGAGTCGCGCGATTAAAGCCATGGTGCCGCTCGACCGGACTCGAGCCAGGCATTTGATTTTCCTCCTTAACGGGAAATTGGGATTGGGTCGAATTGCGTGCAGTGACACGCTTACCTATGACGTCAGCGATATTTACTCTACAGTGATGGACGTTGCAAAGGCCGGCTTCACCAAGAAGGAAATTGAAACGGGGTCGAGGGCACTATTTCTCTTGCCTTGGCTGGAGAATCTTGAATCGCCATCTCAGGTGGGGCCGGCGCTTGACTTACTTATCGAGTTTAGCCTTCAGCCCAATGAGCGCGAGCTTCTTACGTCTTTTTTGTCTCGATCGCTCCGCAGGAATTTCGGCGACGATCGGAGTTTTACATTTTCCATCGAGCGAGATCAGATATTATCAAAGGTCGCCCGACTCATATCAGGCCCGGCAGCACCCTCGAAGATAGAGATCAAGTCCGCCTTTCGAGAGTATTTAGGTTTGAACCTTGGATCCCCTAGATGCAAAGGGAACGAGATCGCTAACGAAAGCAAAATACCCGCGTATGCGGCAGACATCAATCGCATCTATTTCGACGATCCAATCAAGTTTGAACTTGTTGGCGATATGGATGTGACGGAAAGTCCAAAAGTCCGTTTCTTATGGACATCCGAAATGGCGAGGAAATTAATGCAGCAGCTTCGTGCGATTCGTCTGATCGGTCAAAGCAACGGTCAAACACCCGATGACTCTGACCAAAGGTATGAGAAGATCATTTCTCTTCTTGAACTACTTGATTCATGGAAGGCGGACGGCGACGAACCTGATTCAGCAATATTTAACCAAAAATGCATTGTTTACCGCACTCTCCTTTCCTCTGTACCAGAATCAAACGACAAGAAACTCATCACTCGTAGTTATCTCCGATACTTAAGTTCGGCCCCGATGCAAAAGACGAATTTCATTGAGTGGTATTTACACGTGAAACATCTTGCCAATGTCGACTTTAAGCTATTCGAGGAAATGAGCAGTGAAATTCCAAACCAGACATTCATCCTTTTGAAACAGTTAAAACTGGTCAAGTTGTAATTGCCTTAGGCCCCACGCCAACTATTCATCAGCCAATTTAGCAGCGTTCATTTCTTGCTGATAGCGATGGGAGCGATCGGCTGGCAACAGACGTCCACAAGGCGTCGTCGGTCCTTTTGCATCTCTTTGTCGGCAGCCAGCATTTCCATTGTTGCGTGAAAAACTGCTTTTGCTTTTTCGTCGGCCGGTTCGGTGATGCTGTAATGCACCCATTTACCGTCGCGCCGGCCTTTTACCAGGTGAGCACGTTTCAGGTAGGAAAGATGACGCGAGATCTTTGGGTTGTTTGTATCGAGCGTGCCGGCAAAAAAGCACACGCACACTTCGCCGTCGCGTAATAGATTCAAAAGCCTAAGCCTTGTTTTATCGGCCAACGCCGAAAAGAAAAGTTCCGCATTAAAACCATTAGAACCAGCCATAGCAGAGGCATTGTATCACACAACAATTATGTCTTGACATAATTATGAAGTGGGAATATGCTCGAATTACAATTACGGTAATACATAATTGAATATTGAACATAAGGAACACGATCATGAAGGAAAATATCGAAGAGGCGGTCCGGTCTAAGTACGGCTCGGTCGCGGTCAGCAATCTTTCTACAGAGCTCAAAGGCGTGAGAGAGGTGGCCGAAGCTTTCGGTTATTCGGCGGAGGAACTTACTTCCATACCTGCCGAAGCTAATATGGGACTATCATGCGGAAATCCAACGGCGACGGCTCATTTGCGCGAAGGCGAAGTAGTCGTGGATCTCGGTTCCGGCGGCGGTCTGGATGTTTTCCTCGCCGCTCAAAAGGTCGGCCCGACGGGCAAAGCCATCGGGATCGATATGACACCCGAGATGATCGATCTCGCCCGCCGAAACGCTGAGCGGGGTAACGATGGCGAAGGCTACGCAAATGTAGAGTTTCATCTCGCGACTATCGACAAACTTCCTCTGCCTGGCAATTCGGTCGATTGCGTTATCAGCAATTGCGTTATCAATCTCGCGTCGGATAAATCGGCTGTTTTTCGCGAGATCGCACGCGTTTTGAAACCCGGCGGCAGATTGGCTGTAAGCGACATCGCGTTGAAACAGGAACTGCCAAAGGAGTTGGGAGAGAACATCATGGCCTACGTAGGGTGTATCGCGGGAGCGATCTCGATCGACGACTACAAACAAGGACTTGCCGAAGCCGGGTTTTCGGGTGTCGAAATCGTTGATTCCGGATCGGACCTGAACGCGTACGCGAAAATGGAAAATCAATCGGTCTGTTGTTCGCCGCCGCAGACAGATACTAATACAAGGTCGCTTCCTACTCTCGACTCGGGCTGCTGTGCTCCTGCCCCGGCAAAAGTCGCCGGATCGGAACTCCACGAGGAATTGGCAGATCTATTGCGCCGCTACAACGTGAACGATTATGCGGCGAGCGTAAAGGTCTATGCCGTAAAGCGAAACTCTATCTGAGAACCATCGGCGGAAATGGCGTTATAGAGACTAATGTTATTTGAAATGGCGGCACAAATTGTCCGGTCGGGCCCATTATTAGCTGCAAAAAGAAAAAAGTTGGCCGACCGAACAATTATGTCTTGACATAATTGTCTTTCAGCACTATTATCGGAATACAATTACGGATAGCCGTAATTGATAATATGCAAAATGGAGACGCAATCATGAATAACGAGACATACACGGCCGCAAATGTAAACGTTCTAAAAGCCCATCTGGCGATCAACGTAAAAGATGTAGAAAACAGCATCGAGTTTTACAAAAGGATGCTTGGGATCGACCCGATGAAGGTCCGGACCGGGTACGCGAAGTTTGATGTACAGAATCCGCCGCTGAATCTGACGCTAAACCAGGTGCCGTTCAACGAGCAAGGCGCGCTTTCACATCTGGGCCTTCAGGTCGCCTCGACTGAGGATGTTCTTTCGATCCGCGAGCAATGGAAAGAACGCGGACTCACACCGCGTGACGAAATGCAGACCGACTGTTGTTACGCACTTCAGGACAAGGCGTGGGTAAACGATCCGGACGGCAACGAATGGGAAGTATTCACCGTACTTAAGGACCAGTTGCCCGAAGCGTCAGAAAGAACCGGCGGTTGTTGCGTACCTGAAACCGTCGGCATTACCGACGTAAAGGTTGAGGCTGGGTCATGCGGATGCGAGGCCGCTCCGCCGGCAGAAGGCGAAGGCGCATGCTGCGATACGCAGGCCGCGAAATTCGGGATCGAAGTCAAAGCTGAAAGCGGATGCGGTTGTTCATAAGAGAGGTAAAAGATGAACGAGAACACTTCGAATAGCTCGCTCATAAGGTCTTTGGGAAAGCGGGCGTGTGCGGTTCCTACAAAATGTCACACGCCTCGCTTTCGCACATTCGACGAAATGATGGCGAGCCAGTGGGAAGAAATCGTGATCCGTTACGACAAACAAAAAAATGACTACGTAACGCTAACGGTCTGCTGTCCGGGCGCGCCGGTTTGCTGTTAACATCAGAACTAAATGAACAAAGAGTTCCCTATTCGTCCCGAGACCGAGACCGAGACCTCGGCAAAACGGCTCTCGTTTCTTGACCGGTATCTGACCGTCTGGATCTTCGCCGCGATGGCGGTTGGAGTTGGGCTTGGTTATTTCGTACCTCAAACGGCAGGATTCATCAACAGATTCCAGGTCGGAACAACGAATCTGCCGATCGCGATCGGGCTGATACTGATGATGTATCCGCCGCTCGCCAAGGTTAAGTACGAAGAGCTTCCGCTTATCTTTAGGAATACGAAGATACTCGGGATATCGCTCGTGCAAAACTGGCTGATCGGGCCGCTGCTGATGTTCTTTCTCGCGGTTCTCCTGTTGCCGGACAAGCCGGAGTACATGATCGGCCTGATCATGATCGGCATTGCGCGCTGCATCGCGATGGTGATCGTCTGGAATGACCTGGCAAAAGGCGACAACGAATATGTCGCCGCCCTGGTCGCATTCAACTCGATCTTTCAGGTGCTGTTTTACAGCATATATGCATACATCTTTGTCACGGTCCTTCCACCGATGTTCGGAGTGACAGGTGCAACGGTCGAAGTAAGCATCGCTCAGATCGCGGAAAGCGTGTTCATATATCTCGGTATTCCGTTCATAGCGGGAATGATCTCGCGATTCATACT
>CAYTDJ010000059.1:0-9722 GCA_964436265.1 uncultured Chloracidobacterium sp.
TGCGAATGACAACCGCTGCGAAATCGTTCCAATCGACCGACGGGTCCCGCCACGAGACGGTTTGGACATTCCACCCAAGTTCGTTCAAAGGCCCGACAGCAAGGTAGTCGTCCGAGACGTATCCGTCCAAATCGTCCATTGAAAGAAAGCCGACCGATCTCATCCTGATTTCTGGGCTGCTGTCCGGCTTCCCGGTTTTACGGGCCTATCGCCGCCGAAACACATCGGGCACTGGTCTTCGGTATATGAGGGGACGTCGAGACTTACGAGTGCGACCCTCGGTACGCCGACATCTGCGGCACCATTGGATCTGTCGATAATAGAAGCAGCACCGACGACGTTTCCGCCGTTTGCTTCGAGAGCTGCGATACATTCGCGCGTAGAACCGCCGGTCGTAATAACGTCTTCGACGACCAATATCCGCTCACCCTCTCTTATCCGAAATCCGCGTCGGACCGTCATCTCGCCGCTCTGCCGTTCGGTCCAGATGAAACGCACATTCAACGCAGCGGCGACTGAATAACCGATGACGAGTCCTCCGATAGCCGGTGAGGCGACGGTTTCGATCATTTTATCGATAAAATGCTCCGCGATGAGTTTGCCAAATCTTGTGGCGTCCGCCGGAAACTGCAAAGCAAGCGCACACTGAAGATACTTCGGGCTATGAAGGCCGCTGGAAAGAAGAAAATGTCCGTCGAGCAAAGCGTTTGTCTCTTCGAAATGCTTTAGGATCTGTTCAGAATTCATCGGGTAAAGGGAGATTATTGCAGATAAATAATCTCACTCGCAAAGACGCGATCCTTCAAACGGAGGGAAACAGCCACTAAGAAATTCGAAACGAGATTTCGGACGCGTTTACGTAAATGTGAGACGGCGGTTAGAATGGAATCAGTTGATGGCTCACTCGAATCTCATCTCTGAATCGCTGCTCGTGATGGAAACGATCGATTATCTCGTTTCTGTCGGCGGGACAGCTCCGGCCGTGAAATTGGTAGAGCATGTGATGAATATCAGCAACGCGAGCGAATCGATGGCTCGCCTTCTGATGAGCGACGTCGTGAATCGGGACCCGCGGCTTTCAATGAACGAAAGCGAAATCGAACTTGTTGAGCGAGACTACGATGCGATCGGTCTCGACGAAACGAGCTTTGTGGTTTTCGATCTTGAGACCACGGGAGCAAAGGCACCGCCGTGCAGGATCACAGAGATAGGTGCGTACAGGATCGCAAACGGAGAGATCAAGGACGAATTCAGCTCACTGGTCAATCCTGAAACGCCGATACCGACATTCATTACCGAGCTGACCGGCATCAGCGATGAGATGGTTGCCGACGCGCCGAGGTTCGGCGAAGTGAGCGACGAGTTTCTGCAATTCATCGGAGATTCAGTGTTGGTCGCGCACAATGCGCCATTTGATCTTGGGTTTCTCAATCACGAGGTCGGACGGCTCTTTGATGATTGCCGTGTAGCTAATCCCGCACTATGTACAGTTCAGCTGTCGCGTCGGTTGCTTCCTGATATCGAGAACCACAAGTTGAAAACGGTTGCGGGCCATTATTCGATAGATCTTGTAAATCACCATCGCGCTAGTGATGATGCTCGGGCGACCGCTCACATTTTCATTAAGTTGCTGGAGATGCTTCGAACAGAGGGCGTGAGCGATCTCGGCGGCGTAAAGAAATTCATACAAAGAAAGCCATATGTCAGACCACGTAAAGCTGCAGCCTGAGAACCTGCAAAACCTGGATATTCGCTCCACTCCGCGAGAGGAAATGGAGCTTTATCCATTAGACACTTTTCGATACGAATACCCCGGCAAAGAGATCTGGGTGGAGTTTGAGATGCCGGAGTTCACGGCAATCTGTCCGTTTTCGGATTTTCCGGATTTTGCGGTCATCAAACTGAATTACGTTCCAAACGAACGTTGTATCGAACTGAAAAGCCTGAAGCTCTACATCAATTCATTTCGTAATGTGAAGGTCTTTCACGAGCACGTCATTAATATGATCATGGAAGATTTTGTCAACGCGTGCGATCCACTGCGAGTGGAGATAGAAGGAGATTTTCACGTACGCGGGAATATCAAAACGGTGGTAAGGGCAAGTTATACGAAGGAAATTTAATGGATCGTCGCGGACATCACTTTTGGTTGTGAACGAAGGTGCTTTTTGCATGCGATCTCGACAAGCCGCTCGATTTCCTCGCGAAGGGCATCTTCATCGCCGGATTCGGCATTGAGTATCTCTGAGATGATCAGGAATTTGGATTTCTCGAGTAGATTTTGCTCGCGGAACGAAAGTTTCTTTTCGTGGCTTAGGAAGGTCAGCTTCTTCAAGACGTCGGCCGCTTTGAACACATCTCCGGATTGGAGCTGCACCATAAATTCCTTCGACCGGGTTTTCCAATCAGTCGATACAGAGTCGAAGTCTGCCGAGAGACGGTTGATAAGTTTCTTGCATTGCAGGGAACTGATGACCGGGCGAATGCCGACACTTTCAGCGTTTGCCATCGGCACGAAAATTATCGAATTGTCGCTAAGAACACGGAGAGAATAGAAGTGTATGGACGCGTCCCCGATAGTCTTTTTTTGGATCTCTTCGACCATGCACACACCTTGGCTCGGGTATGCGACCTTCTGACCGATGCTAAGTTCCATTTGGCCTTTCCTCCAGTCAATCTCTTGGGAGAATGACACCCGCGGCGAACAAAAGTCCCGCCAAAGCCCTACCGGTTCGTTCGTTTCAATTTTAGCAATTATAGCACAGTGAAACCGTGCCTGAAAAGAGTTTTAAGCGTTCCGTTAAGTGCTTAGGACAGAGGAAGTTCGATAGTAAATGTGGTGCCGCTTCCAAGCTCGGACTCGACCGAAACCTCGCCGCCGTGGAGCCTGGCAAGGTGTTTTACGATAGCGAGACCGAGGCCAGTACCACCGATCTCGCGGGTGCGACCGCGATCGAGCCGATAGAATCGTTCGAACACACGGGGCAGGTTTTCGCTCGGAATACCCTCGCCCGTGTCGGCGACGGATATCAGCGAGGCTCTCGCCGAGGTCATGTGCCCCACCTCGACTGTTCCCTCCGGGCGGTTGAACTTGATCGCGTTATCGATCAGGTTCGTTAACATCTGTTCCAGGCGGCCGGGATCGGCCAGAACGCGTACATTGTCTGAGATCTCGTGGATAAGCTTGATCTCGCGTTCAGCAGCCTTTGACGACAGCGACGCAAAGATCTCGCTGACAAGGTGTGCAAGACGAACGTGGCCCTTTTCGATGGAAATATTGCCTGATTCGATCAAGGACAGTTCCAGAATGTCTGCGATCAGGCTATGCATTCGCTCTGCATTTCGGTGGATCACACCAAGGAAGCGCCTGTTGTTTTCTTTGTCATCGATGGCGCCGTCCTCAAGCGTCTCAACGAAGGCGATTATCGATGTTAATGGCGTGCGAAGTTCGTGGGAGATGTTTGAGAGGAATTCTTGCCGGACACGTTCGAGCCGTTCGATCTTTGTTACGTCATAAAAAAAGCCGATAGCGTATTTCTGACTTTCCAGCTCGAGCGGAGCGATGTGAATATCGTAATTTCGCCGATCGTTCCCGATCAGCTCGATCTTTATCTCGCTCGGCTGTCCCGATTCAAATGTGTTCCTAAAGGATTCGTGGAGTTTTGCATCGCGAATGACCTCGCTGAGCCGTCGTTCCTCAAGCGGGCCGTTACCTCGACCGAATGCCCGATAAGCCACCGGGTTTGAGGCGGCCACGCGCATACCATGGTCGACTATCAGCACCGCCTCGCGAGCGGAGTTTAGGATCCGTTGAATAACGTCAGCAGAGCTGAAAGTTTTGGGTCGAGCATTATTTGAGATCGGCTCATTGGACGTTGTCATTTGCTTCCGATAAAACGATAGCCTACGCCAACGACGGTTTCAATGCTGTTTCCGCAATCGCCCATTTTCTGTCTAAGGCGGCGGATATGAACGTCCAGCGTGCGGGTGTCGCCGAAATAGCTGTATCCCCAAACATTGTCAAGCAGCTGCTGGCGCGTCGCGACGCGCCCGAGGTTTCTGATCAGATGTTCGAGGAGTGCAAATTCCTTGCGGGTCAGTTTTACATTCTCTCCGCCGCAAGTCACACGCATATCATCGAAATCCACGGAAAGCTGCTCGTCCTGATATCGCGGCGAAGATTCCTTTTCGGATCGGCGAAGAACAGCGCGAACCCGCGCTATCACCTCTTTTACTGAAAACGGTTTGGCGATGTAATCGTCAGCTCCGATCTCCAGTCCCGCTATTTTGTCGCTTTCGGCCGCTTTTGCCGTCAGCATTATTATTGGGATCGTCTCGGTCAACTGTTCCCGCCGCAGTCGTCTGCAAAGTTCCATGCCGCTCATTCCCGGAAGCATGAGGTCAAGTATCACGAGCGAGGGCGTTTGCTTTTCGTCGAGTGCCAGTCGAAGGCCTTTTTCGGCAGATTCGGCAATACTGACGCGAAACCCCTCACGCTTGAAGTTATACTGCAAGCTTTCGGCGATATCAGCATCGTCTTCGACGATCAGGATATTTTGGAGCATAAAATGGTCAGGAATCGCAGCGACAAAAACTTCTTATCGAAAACTCTAGCGTATTGCCCAACCCTTAAGAAGATATGAACACAATGTTACGGAAATGTTAAATAATTTGGGTCGTTAGGCAGCGGCGCCGCCAACTGACGGCATCTCTTCTTTTGGCCTAATGATCGTTATCAGTGAGCCCGTATCATGGTTGATCTCTTTCCAAGACTCTATATTCAGATCTATAACAGCGAGGGCCGCCGTCGGCATCGATTCGATCTTGCCTGTGAGGTGACGGATAAATCCCTCAATGCCGGGATTATGCCCGACGATCATCACGGATGTGAGGTCGTTGCTTGTCTCGCTTACAACGATCCTTAGAGCATTTGGACTTGCTTCATATATACGATCATCAAAGCTGAGGTTTGTTTCGACACCGATCTCGTTTACAACAAGTTCGGCAGTCTGCCTCGCTCTTTTTGCCGGAGAACTGACGATCGCCGCCGGCGATAGCCCGCGCTCGACAATGAGCTTTCCCATGAACGGAGCGGTTCTTAGGCCCCGTTCGTTTAATGGACGTTCAAAATCCGAAAGGTTCGGATCGGTCCAGCTTGATTTAGCGTGACGAAGGATGAGGATCCGTTTCATTTTATGAGGTATGCCCGGTAGGAGACTCGGGAACTGACACGTTAGAGCTTTTTCATTTTGAATACTAACCGATTATTTTGTCAAAACCGCAGTTCATTAATATAAAATTGCATTATAGGTACAGTGAATCACACCATCATGAATTCGATGGACTCGTTAAATGCGGCCCTATTGGTAAACCTTCTCGGCTTCGCGGTTGGGGTGGCTTTATATGGGATGCTTGCCCTGATGGTGGTTCGCCATCGAGGTTCTTCGACTGCCCGAAACGTTGATGTTCTACTGTTTACGACCGCAATTCTTGGGTTGGTCTGGAACATCGGTGAACTGATCGTTAGCGTACAGCGAGATTTTGGCTTTACGCGTCCATTCCTGTTTCTGACTGCGGCGGCGTATTCTGCCTTGGGCTTCCTGCCTTCAGTCGTTGTTCATTCGGCGCAGAATGAAGCAAGGCGAAGCAAGATCCTTGCAGGCTTTGCGTATGCGATCAGTGTCTTTGCCGCGATCTTGCATTTCCGAGCCGCGATTCTGGGCGAGGTTGTACCATCGGCGGCCGCACTTCAAATGCTGACACTCGGCGCCGTCACGCTTGCCGGAGTGCTTCTGTTCTTCAATTTTCGCCAGACGCTCGAAAAAAAAGCGATCTGGGCGACCGCACTCCTTGTTTTCGCGGTTTCCGCATTGCATCTGAGTACGAATACGGCCGAGACCTCATGGCTTGTTGAATTGGCTGCACATCAGTCGTCACTTCCGCTTGCATTGGCGATCCTTTATCAGAATTTCAGGTTTGCATTTGCCGATCTGTTTCTAAAACGTGCGATCTCATTGATCTTGATCACCTTTGTTGCGTTTGGGCTATACGTGGGCGTCGCTGCCCCGCTTCTTCGCTATCACGAGACCCACGATCGGAATGATGTCTTCGCTATCAGTCTGATCCTTACACTTTGGATCGCTACGGCACTCATATATCCACTACTTCATAAGCTTGCGGTATGGTTGGTCGATCGCATTATCCTGCGACGAGTGGATTTCGATAAACTGCTAAGGCTGATAGATTCCGATATCGAATCAAAGGAGACCTCGGCCGAAGTCTTGGACGCGGTCGCATTGCGATTGGCGAAAGCGATAACTGCACGAGAGTTCTCGTGGCGTGAATTTCCGAATGATACTAATTTGCCCGCGGACTCGGTCGTGATAGAGATCCCGACCGCAGAACAACCGCACTATGAGATCGAATTCTCAAGGTTTGCAGGCGGCCGGCGACTACTTTCGGACGAAACTTCGCTGTTAAGCTCGATCGCAACTTCGACCGCGAGGCGGATCGATTCGATCCGAGTGATGCACGAACGCTGTGACCGAGAATTTAGAGAGCAAGAATATTCGAAACTTGCCACCGAAGCACAACTTAAAGCCCTCAGATCGCAGGTGAATCCTCATTTTCTCTTCAATGCGTTAACGACGATCGGTTATCTGATAGAAGCATCGCCGAATAAAGCTGTCGAGACTCTGATGCATCTGACGAAGCTTTTGAGGGCTGTCTTGAAAACAACCGGTGAGTATTCGACACTCGGCGACGAGATACAATTGATAGAGGACTATCTGGACATCGAACGCGCTCGATTTGAGGAACGATTGGTTGTGAAGATAGACGTGCCGTCAGAGCTGCGTGCGGTCTCGATCCCGCCGCTGATACTTCAACCACTCGCGGAAAACGCGATCAAGCACGGGATATCGGAGAGCAAGGAAGGCGGACATTTGGTCATTTCCGCAGAAAAGCACAATGTGAATGATGCTGAGATTCTCAAGATGACGGTAAGGAACACGGTGGGAGCAAAGAAACTCCATGATGTTTCTCTTTCGAACGGGCTTGGCCTTCAGAATATCCGCGATCGATTGAAGGCTTATTTTGGTGCGGAAGCGACGCTTACGCTCGATTTCGGCACGGACGGATGGACAACGGCCGAGGTCAAGATCCCTTTAGGAAGCGGTGCAAGGATCGCTGCATAGGAATGATGGGTCACAAACTGAGAGTCCTGATAGCCGATGACGAGCGTCCTTCGCGTGAGTATTTGAAGCGCCTGTTAAATGAAATACAAGAAGTGGAGATAATAGGCGAAGCGGAGAACGGAGGCGAGGCTTTAGAGCTTATCGAATCATTAAAACCCGACCTTGCCTTGCTCGACCTTCAAATGCCGGTACTTTCGGGCATCGAGGTCGTTCGTGGTCTTAGAAAGACACAGATGCCGCTAACGGCGTTCGTCACGGCCTTTGACGAATACGCGGTGCAGGCATTCGAGTTGAATGCTGTCGATTACCTGCTCAAACCCGTCGAAAAGGGCCGATTGACAGAGACCATATCTCGGGCAAAGAACCGTCTTGAGAGCGAGGACTGGAGATCTTCAGAGTCTACGCGTATAAACAGCGCTGCCGAAACATACGAGGCGTCTTCGCGAAATGAACCGATCGAACGAATCCCCGTCCGTAAAAAAGACGACATTTTTCTCATTCCCGTAGCCGAGGTTGCGTCGGTGATCGCTGACGGAGAACTTCTCCGGATCACCACGAATGACGCACGTCGTTACGTGATAAATTTTCGATTGAAGGACCTTGAGACGCGGCTGGACGAGGCCAAGTTCGTACGTCTTTCAAGAGGCGCGATCGTCAATCTAAATTCGATCTCCAAGGTGTCGCCGATGCCCGGCGGAACCTATTCGGTGTGTCTCCATAATGGACAGGAAATAGAATCAAGCCGCCTGCAATCAAAGGTCCTTCGTTCAAAACTATTCAAGCTTTGATCGTCACTGAAAGGCTATTCACACCGTTCATCCCCGAATTATTACCATTCGTTGAAAAATCGTAAACCTAAAGAGTTGATTCCCGTAAGCTATTCCGTTTGATAGATTTGGGAATTTTTCAACTGTGAATATGAGATCAATTTTGATCACTGTCCTTCTCCTCGTGTTTTCGGCCGCTGTTTTCGGACAGGCCGGAAAGATCTCTGGAACGGTCACGTTAAGTGATGACGGATCTGTAATGCATCAGGTTTCGATTCAGATCGCGGAACTTAAACGGACCGTTTTTACCGACAAGAACGGTTATTACGAATTTTCGAATGTTCCGCCTGGAAAATATACGATCCACGCTCACCAGGAAGGGTTTAACGATGCTTCGCAGAAGATCGAACTGTTGACCGGAGGAAGCGAAACGGTCGATATCAAATTGTCGATCGCGGGTCTCAAGGAACAAGTGACCGTCACAGCCAGCGGTACTGAAGAGTCAACGTTTGAAGCGATCGCGTCTGTAAGTACGCTCGATTCGAGTCAGATAACCACGCGGGCCGCCGTCGGCCTTGGCGATGTGCTTGAAAACCAGGCTGGTGTGACAAAACGCTCGTCCGGGCCGGGCAATTCCAGGCCTGTGATCCGAGGGTTCGATGGCGACCGTGTAATGGTGACAAACGACGGTGTCAGCGTCGGTTCGCTGGCGTCGCAGTCAGGCGACCACGCCGAACCGGTAGATACACTTGCGGTCGATAGGATCGAGGTAGTCAAGGGCCCGGCCACATTGCTCTACGGCAGCAATGCGATCGGTGGGATCGTGAACGCTATCAGCGGTCACGACGAAGAAAACCATCCTGGGCTTCGAGGCTATGTATCAACGATCGGCGGAACGAACAGTAGCCAGGCAGCCCTCAGCGGCGGCATTGAGTACGGGATCGGCCGATGGATGTTATGGGGAAGCGGCAGTGGCCAGCGAACCGGTGATTACACGGCCGGCGGCGATTTTGGCAAGGTCGTCAACTCATTTACCCGAAATGCTAACGGAACCGGCGGATTCGGGTATTACGCTGATAAATTCTTTTTCAACACAAACTATAACTATTATCAAAGCCGCTACGGCATACCTCTCGATATTTTTGAGGAAAACCCTGAAGATCGGTCGTTGAATGTACATCGCAATAATGTGAAATTCAACCTAGGGTTCAGAGATGTGAATTCGTTCGTGACCGGCGGAAAATTTACGGTTGATCTAAGCCGGTATAAGCATACAGAGCTCGAAGACGACATTGTCGGAACAACATTTAGAAATAATGTCGATTCGTATCGGGCGATGTTTGACCAAAAGAAATACGGCAAATGGACCGGAAGGTTCGGCTTTCAGGGTTTTCAGAGAAGGTTTTCTACGGTTGGGATCGAAACGTTGATCGATGGTCCGGTCGTGCAGGATTCCTTCGCTGTTTTTGCCCTTGAAGAGCTCAAGTTTGAACGTGTCAGCCTTCAATTTGGCGCGCGCGTGGAGAATAATCGTCACGATCCCAAGAATCCGGAGTACGTAAACCGGAGCTTTACCGGATTCTCTGGCGCCGCAGGTGCAAGGTTTGATCTGTGGAAAGGTGGGGCGTTCGTCGCGAACTATACTCACGCTTATCGTGCACCTGCTTTGGAAGAGCTCTATAACAACGGCCCCCACGACGGAACTCTCACATTTGAGATCGGCAACCCAAACCTAAGAGCCGAGGTCAGCGACGGCATC
>CAYTDJ010000060.1:0-9648 GCA_964436265.1 uncultured Chloracidobacterium sp.
TTGGTGGAGACGAGGGGGATCGAACCCCTGACCTCATGAATGCCATTCATGCGCTCTCCCAGCTGAGCTACGTCCCCGGTATCAATTGACATATGACAATTGATATTTGACAGTTCGCTTTAGGCGAAAAGCCGAAGCGATATTATCCATTTTCCGTTTTCAGATGTCCAATGGCTTATTTGCCTTTGAAAACGGGTTTGCGTTTTTCAAGAAAGGCAGCGACGCCCTCCTTTTTGTCCTCTGTCGAAAAGCAGATAGCGAAAAGATCCACCTCTCGACGGAGGCCTTCGTCGAGGTTTGACCGCGACGCAAACTTAACGGCCTCTTTTGTAAGCTGCAGGGCGATCGGCGCCTTTTCAGCGATCTTCTCGGCGATCTTCATTGTCTCTTCTTCGAGCTGATCGATCGGAAAGACGTGGTTGAGCAGGCCGTATCTGTGGGCTGTTTCTGCGTCGATCATATCGCCGAGCAGGCAAAGTTCCATCGCACGGCCTTCGCCGATAAGACGAGCGAGACGCTGTGTTCCGCCGCCGCCGGGCATTATGCCGAGATTGATCTCCGGCTGCGAGAATCGTGCCTTCTCACTGCCGATTCGGATATCGCACGCTAATGCTAATTCGTTGCCGCCGCCGAGGCAGAAACCGTTGATCATCGCGACCACGGGTTTTGGAAAGGAATCGATGGTGTTGAATAGAGTGCGTTCGTGAAAAAGGTCACGTTGTGCGACCGGCGTCGCTTCGACAAATTCGCTTATGTCAGCTCCCGCAATAAATGCCTTTTCACCCGAGCCGGTAAGAACGACAACGCGAACGGAATCGTCCGACTTTAACGCATCCAGTGCCGCCACGCCTTCCTCGTGAACCTTCATGTTCAACGCGTTAAGCTTGTCCGGGCGATTGATGGTCAGAATCGCGACAGCACCGCGCTTTTCTATGGTTATCGTTTCGTATTTGGACATCGGTCGTGTGTGATTCTTTTCTTCCCGAGGGTGTTGTTAAAATTAAACAATGCGGAAGAGGGCGTCCGCGTTCCGAACTACTCATCGCGGCCGTCCTCTACGTTGTCGTCGGCGATCCATGCGACAAATAGTCGGAGCCAGGCGTCTTTAGGTTCCTCTATCGCCACTCCGACGCGGGTCGTTCCATAGCTCCCCGTCGAAAGTCGGACGACTTTGGCCTTTACCTCGACCGGAACGCCGTCAGGCCGATGCGAACGGATGTTAAGGCTGTCACCGTTCTCGATCTTTTGATTTAACTGGAATAACGCACCGAGCGTAGAAATATCATCGGTCTCGGTCGGTTCACTCCATGCCGCACCGTCATCCGACCGGCCGGAGACGACGATCGGCAGCCTCAGCGCCATTCTGAGAGCGAAGCGTTTTTCCTCGAACTGAGGCTTCATACTTGTTGGCATTTTACGTCCAATTTGAACGGGCGAAAACCGAGCAGAAAGATGATAACACGTTGGGTTTGCAAACTTCCAACCCGCTTAATCCTCGGAATATAAGCTGTAACACCAGGAATTATACAATCGAGCCTCGTATATTGCGTTCGACTAGTGTTGCGATCGAAAGTTATAATATCCGAACCGTGCACTTTGATGATACCGATCGTCAGGGATCAGAAACGAAATTATGTCGCAAAAAGAGATCAACAAAAAGGTAGTGATACTGGGGTCTGGGCCGGCAGGTTTGACCGCAGCAATATACGCGTCGCGTGCGCAGCTAGACCCGCTCGTGATCGACGGCCCCCAGCCGGGCGGGCAGCTTACCATCACGACCGATGTAGAGAATTACCCCGGATTCAAGAACGGTATCATGGGCCCGGTTCTAATGGACGAGTTTCGCGAACAGGCTCTGAGGTTCGGAACCGAGATCATTAACGTCTGGATCGACAAGGTCGATCTGAGCCAGCGGCCGTTTATCCTCTATGGCAAAGAAAGTCAGGATGCCGAGGCGATCACAACGATTATAAAAGCGGACACGCTTATTATCTCGACCGGTGCATCGGCCAAGTGGCTGGGCGTTCCGGGAGAAGAACCCGTACCGGTCGGATTAGGCGGAAACGGCGTGTCGGCATGTGCTACCTGCGACGGTTTCTTTTTCCGCGGCAAACCGATCGTGGTCGTAGGCGGCGGGGATACCGCTATGGAAGAAGCATTGTTTCTGACAAAGTTTGCGTCGGAAGTGACCGTTGTCCATCGACGGGACGAGTTTCGAGCTTCTAAGATCATGGCCGATCGGGTGAAGAGCCACGAAAAGATCAAGATCCTTTGGAACACCGAGGTGAAACAGATCAATGGCACGAAAGAATCGGGAGTTGAGAGCATCACCCTTATTGATGCCCAGACAAACGAAACCTATGACTACCCGACACAGGGCGTTTTCATCGCCATCGGCCACAAGCCGAACACTGATCTTTTCAAAGGCGTTCTTGATATGGACGACGTCGGCTACCTGATCACCGAAGGCAAGACGATGAAAACAAATGTTCCCGGGGTGTTCGCTTGCGGCGATGCACAGGACTCGTATTACCGGCAGGCGATCACGGCCGCGGGAACAGGCTGCATGGCTGCGATAGACGCTGAACGTTTCCTCGCGGAACATCCGATCCTGGCTGAAACGACTATTGCCGCATAAGAACTATTCGGAAAAAGCTTGGGACGGGAAAAGATCTCCCGCCCCTTTTTTTCTCGACTCAAGTCCTTTCCGCATTAATTCACGGACGAACCATTCCCTGACGCTAATCCTTGGGGAGTTTTGATCACCCGCTTCGGATCAAATCCTTTCGATGCGGCCCGGCGAAGTACTTCGTTATAAACGGGTTCTTTCATTTCGGCTTCCCGCGAAAGTATCCAGAAATAGTCCCGACCGGGCGTCCCCACGACTGCGTATGAGTAGTCGTCTGCTAGGTCGATCACCCAATAATCTGCCCAGACAAACGATAGAAAGGAAATGAATGCGGGAGCAAATCTAACCTTGAGTTTCGCGTTTGTTGCTTTATCGGCGATCTTTCCGGCGGCCCTGGCGCCGCTCACCTTTCCATCCTTCTCCAGGCATTGATTGAAGACCTCTAGCTTTCCTTCACCCTTTAACGTATAGGTTGCGGTGGTATTTCCAACGCATTGATTCTGGAATTTGTTCGGATACCGGGCGATCTCGTACCATTTTCCTTGATATCTGTTCAGATCCACGTTTGGAACTGTCGCCAACTCCACCGTTTTTTTCGATTGAGCAAAGGCTAAAAGGCTTGTTATCATTAAAAGTAAGCTAATTGTTATTATTTGTTTCATAGCCGATAGACAGTTTCGACTTGTCATTACTATTAGATGCATTGGTTCACGAAACAATAGTCCGATTTATTTATTGAGACACAGATGCCGATATACGAATACAGATGCAAAAATTGCGGTTCTCATTTTGAAAAGAGGCAGTCCGTTTCGGACGAACCCTTAAGAGTTTGTGAAAAGTGCAGCGGCGAGCTTGAGAAGCAATGGTCGCTTTCCGGTTTTGCGTTCAAAGGTGAGGGTTGGTATGTGACCGATTACTCAAAAAAGAACGGCGGGGCAAGCGAAAAAACTTCGTCGGGTGAATCAACCGCGACGGCAGATGCTGCATCAAAGTCAACGAGTGATTCGACACCTAAGAGCGATTAAGTCTTTTTTAGACAACCCGGTCGTCTTGGCGGCGGTAGTGCTCTGCGCTCTATCGACGGCGGTCTTTGCCCAATCGAGAAGGAGTGCACGAACAACCGACACCGAAGGTACGGTCGTGCCCGTGACCGCTTGGCGGACCGATAAGAAGACCGATCCTATAAAACTCGAAAATCTCTTCTTGTATGAGAACGGGGTCGAGCAAAAGATCAAGAACTTCAGCTACGACCCGTCGCCGGCGAAGATCGCGATCCTTGTCGATAACTCTCAGACCCTGCCCACCGACGTAGAAAAGCTGAAGGCCGCTACCATGGAATTCGCCTATGAGATCTTTGAGGGCGACCAGCTTTTTGTACTCGCATACGACGAAAAGACAGAGATCATACAGGAATGGACTGACGATGCGAAAAAGCTCGAGGCGTCGCTGGCCACCTTTAGGAAAAAAGGCAATCCTTACCTTTTCGACGCCTTGAATTCGACATCGAACGAGATACTCTTGCCCCTGATGCCGGGCACCAGAAAAACTGCGATCGTCGTGATCGGCGACGGCCTTGACCGCGGCAGCAAGACAAAATTCGACCAGATCCTCGGCGACCTGCAAAACAACAACATTACCGTTTACTTTCTCCAGATACCGGACCGCTCAGGCGGCGCCTATCGGCGCGACCAGCCTAAAGCAGCCGGAGTCGTCGCAGCCCTGACAGAAGGGACTGGCGGAATGGCCTTCCCTCTCGACGAAGCGCAGACAGCTGCAAAATTCATCTGTGATGAGCTCAGGCGGAATCGTTACTTGCTTTCATACCAGCCTGTAAATACATCTGCATTTGACGCGCGTCGGGTCTTTCTTACCGCGGACGAAGGCATTTCGATTCGAACAAAATCTGCTCAGCCGCCAAACATAAAGGTCAATTGATTCTCATTTACGACAACATACCTATAACAACACGGCTCGATTTGTGCTAAACTCTGTCCACAAATGTCGCCTTTCCGCGTCCCCTTAAGGAGCCAGGTTCATAAGTGAGCGATAACAAAAACATTCCCGGCCCGCCGCCTGACGATTGGACAAAAACGACGCCGAACGTCAGTCTGCCGAACAACGTCACCGGAGGTAGCGGCGGCGGCGAACCGGATTGGGCCAAGACCAACTACAAGATCCCATCCCAGGCCGTGAATCCCGACGATTTTGGGAAAACCATCACCAACATTAAGCCGATCGACACGAATAAACAGGATTTCGGCAAGACAATGTATCCCGGTGCAGCGGCCCAGCCTCCGGCGGCCGATTGGGGAGCCACACAGGCTAATGTAAATGTAAATGCAGGAGATTTCGGCGCCTCGCCATCCGACTGGGGCCCCGGACCGGACAAGACCACCCCCTATTTCCAGCTTCCCGAATCAGAACGGGCGAAGTATCAACAGCTTCCGCCGACGCCTGCCGAACAGGCAGCACAGGCCGCAGAAGAAGAAAAATCAAAAGGCGGGATCCCCGGTTGGGTATGGGCAGTTGCCGGCCTGATGGTGATGTTCTTTTTCGCGGTCGCGGTCTTGGGTATCGTTTATTTCTTCATTATTAGAGACTCGAGTTTCAAAGTGACCGTCAAAGGGGCTCCTCCGGGAAGCGACATCCTTGTTGACGACAAACTGCTTGCCGTTTCGAACGAGAACGGAGATTCGGAAATTCCTAATCTTGCTCCCGGAAAGCGGACCATAACGATCAGTCACCCGAGTTTCACGTGCCAGCCAATTCAGGTTGAGGGCGGACGCGGAGTCAATCCGGAACCCGTCATAGCGCGATGCCAGGCGCAGGCCGTCAAACCTACTGACGATTGCGCGAACATACAGATCGGGGAAGAGGACAAAGCCGAACGCTGCTATAACGCGGCTCTGGATGCCCTTCCGAACCCGTTTACGCCCGAACAGCTGGTCAAGGCATTGAACATCTTGATCATTAACTTCAACACGGGCAGTTCGGAAATATCGCCAAGACGCATCGTCGCACTCAAGAAAGGCGCCGACTTTATAAAGAAATTGCCGGCAGACGTTGTGTTGGAAGTTGGAGGGCATACGGATAACGTAGGCCAACCGGGACCGAATCTGGCACTTTCGGAAGCGCGTGCCAATGCCGTCAAAGATACACTCGTAAAATTTGGCGTAAACGGCAGCAACCTTCAGACGCGGGGTTACGGTTCGACCAAACCAAGGACCGACGTTGACGGGAACACTGAACTTGGTAAATTCCTTAACCGCCGTATCGAATATTCGATCGTAAAGAAATAGAACAGTTTCACGCGTTATAAGCCGGAGACCTTTGTGCATCTCCGGCTTTTTCGTATTTGCAGGTCACAAAAAACCAGCTTCCGGTTTATTTAGTTTTTTGCGTCTAACTTCATATGAGATCATCACTTTCATGGTTACTGTTCTTGCTCCTAGTATTGGCGTCCGCTACTTACGCCCGGCCCAATTCGCGATTGAATGTAAAGATCATAGCGGACGAAGCGGAAGCTGTGTTGAATGTGCTTGATAAGCGGGCTAACGGATCGGAAGTAACCGGATCAGACTGGACAAGGATCTTTGAGAGCGAAGGATACAAACGGTTGAAGAAGCGCGAACTTTCGTTTTCGCGGCCCTTCGAGGACCGCACATTTCGCGATTTCGTGATGTCGGCCGAACTACTGAAACGCCGCGAGGCACTGGCCGAAACGCTTGCCAAATGGAGATCGATCGATACGTTTTCGGCCGGAAGGAAGGCATTGGCGTATCTCCCGTCTGAAGCGTCGATCACTGCAAAGATCTACCCAGTGATAAAGCCGCGTGAGAACAGCTTTGTTTTCGAGGTAAAAACCGATCCGGCGATATTTCTCTACCTCGATCCGAATATGGACGCTGCAAAGTTTGAGAACACTCTCTCCCACGAACTTCACCATATTGGCTTTGGAACGGCGTGCCCTGCGCCCGAATCAACGTCAAAGAGGGAAAAATTGCCCGACGGCATTAAAAACGCCCTGAATTGGACCGGCGCGTTTGGCGAAGGTCTGGCGATGCTCGCGGCAGCCGGTGCTCCGAACATTCACCCGCATCTTGTCAGCGACGCTAAGGAACGCGCTGAATGGGACGCGAGCATGGCACGTTTCGACGCGGATCTTAAAAAGGTAGAGGCATTTCTGTTGGCCGTGGCTGATGGGAAATTGAACGGCGACGAAGCAAGCAAAGCAGGGTTTGAATTCTTTGGCGTTCAAGGGCCGTGGTACACGGTCGGATGGAAAATCGCGACGGTGATCGAACGCGTTTATGGTAGAGAGAAACTGATCGAGAGTTTCTGTGATGAGTCGAAACTGCTCTCAACCTACAATTCGGCTGCTAAGAAACTCGAACGAAAAGACGGCGAAAAACTCACCCTCTGGTCAGACGAGCTATTGACAATAATCAAGGCGGCAAACTAGACAGCCACCGGAGCCGCGATCTTACCGTGAGATCGGTAGTTGTTCAATTTCAGGTTCTCGTATTTGAAATTGAGCAGGCCATCCAATCCCCTTAGTCCGTCGGCATTTGCAAACTCAAGAACCGGAAGTTTGAGCGGCTCGCGTGAAAGTAGTTCATTTACTTGATCGAGGTGGTTTGAATAAATGTGAAGGTCACCGAATGTATGAATAAAATCGCCGACCTCGAGGCCGCATACATGTGCGACAAGATGCGTCATCAGCGCATAGCTGCTGATATTAAAAGGCACGCCGAGAAAGGCGTCGGCGGATCGCTGATATAGCTGGCAATGCAATGTCTTGCCGCCGTCGATCTTGAATTGAAACAGCGTGTGGCACGGCGGCAACGCAACATTGTCGCAGGTTTCCGGATTCCAGCCGGTGACGATCAAACGGCGTGAGTTAGGGTTGGTTTCGATCTCGCGGATCAGCCGAGCGATCTGGTCGACGCCGTTCATCGCCGGATAATCGCCGCCGAACGAACGCCACAGATAACCGTAAACCGGACCGAGATCGCCTTCATTTCTATCGAACCTCGCGGTCTGTTCTTCCGTAGCCCATTCCTGCCAGATATCGACTCCGCGAGCGCGAAGATCGGCCTCATCGGTCGAACCGCTCAGGAACCAAAACAACTCTTCCGCTACCCAGCGAAACGGTACGCGTTTGGTCGTAACGATCGGGAAGCCCTCACGCAGATCGAACCGCGTTTGATAGCCAAAAGCCGAAATTGTGCCGACGCCGGTACGGTCATCGTGCCGAGCGCCGTTGTCGAGGATGTGTCTGAGAAGGTCGTGATATTGTTTCATTCTAAATTAAGGAGTGGAAAACACCGGCAAGCGTGGAATCGGCGGCTCCAATCCGTCCATGTCGAACTCGATCCGGTCGCTGCCGGCATTCCTAATCGCGGTGACCAATTGTATTAGCGATTGAAAACTCGTTCCCGGCGTATACACCTGCACCCGAACGGTCTTTTCTGTTTCATTAACACCCGGCCGAAATACGCCGTTGTCCTCACGGGCTTTGAAGATCTCTTTCAAACGCGACTCTAGCTTCCCGGTTGCCGGAAATTTTCCCTCAGGCTCATTGTTGAGTGCGATGTCACCGTCGCGGCCCAATTGTATAAGAAGGAAAAGTGGATCAGGCATCACGTTCGACCGAGTGTCGGCACGCGGTCGCCTCACGACCCGCACGAATAGGTCGTCCGACGCTTCCAGTTCCACGAGCTGCGATTCACGCAGTTTCAACTGCGCGAGCGTCAAGACAACCTTCGACAACGATATAGCCGGATCTGCCGCGAGGACGAATCTTGGAGACTCAATGGGCTCTCCGGTAACAACACCGGAGCTGTTCAAGAGGGCGGTCGTGAGATCGGATAGATCCGAAAAAGCCAACTGCCCTTCTTGCGAGGTGCTGACCCGGCAACTCAACCGCTCGTCGCGGTCAATGAAGAATCGAAAATGATAATTCACCCGTTTTGCCACTCTCTGCAGCGTGAACTCATCGAGCGGTTTCTTTTCCGGCTTCTTCGGACGCTGAGCGTTGGCCCCGGCTACCGCCAGGCCGATGCAGATCAACAGAGCATTAAGACCTCTAATCATCGCCGCCTCCTATGCCGATCAGGTTTGTCGAAGCATTTTCAAAAAGTTAACATATCAACCTTATGACGGGGAAATTCGAAGTAAGCTTCAATTCGCCGCAATGCGGTTGGATGTCTATAGGGTTTGAGGACGGATTGAACGAGTTTCACACCACTACCGCGCATGCGCCTCACGCGACGGCGTTGCCGGAACTGATGCGAATACTTACCGAGATCGCGTCCAAAGGCGGAAACCCGACCAGTAGGGAGGGTGTGGGCACCGACGAGTATATTCTTGAGTGGAACCGCGATCCGGAGGAGTTCGATTTTCGGTTCCTGCGCGACGGCGAGGACCTGACGATCGAGATCTATCAATATCCGACCGAAGACCGCGACACCGCCGAACGTGAACTGGTCTATTCGCATACCGGCACGATCTCCGAGACGCTCTCTGCATTCGCCGTGACTTTTGACCAGCTCTACGAAGACCGCGATACGGACGAATTTGAGTTCAACTGGCGACAGCCGTTTCCACATAAAGAATTTGAGGAATTCAAGAAGAGGATAAATTAGCCCCGAATTAGGCGAATCGCACCAATTTTAGATTCCTGATTCGTGTAATTTGTGAAATTCGTGGCTGATTTCATATGAAAGAGAAGTTATTAGAACTGCTCGCCTGCCCGACGTGCGGCGGCGACATTTTGTTGGCGTACGCGAGCAAATACGAAGACAGAGAGATCATCGAAGGCGTGCTGACGTGCAAGAAGTGCTCGCGTGAGTACAAGGTTGTGCGCGGGGTGCCGCGGTTTGCGGACCTGGGTAAGATCGAGGCGGACAAGGCTGAGACGGCTGAGAATTTCGGCTGGCAGTGGACGCATTTCACGCAGGAGGATCCGAAGTACTTGGATCAGTTTCTCGGATGGCTGCAGCCGGTGAAGCCTGAGT
>CAYTDJ010000061.1:0-9633 GCA_964436265.1 uncultured Chloracidobacterium sp.
ATCTCGTGAATGGCGTCGTCGCGTTCGGTTTCAACCTTTTTCGTCTTTGGGTTTACCACCACGAACTGCAGCATGTGGACGTTCGCGACGGTGACGTCAGGGTAATAGACCTCGGTCATTACGCCCTGGGCGAGGGTGAACCAGACCTTTGATTCGAGCGACGCTGACGTCCCGATCGCCTGTTTGCCTGCGGTCGCCCATTGCGCGTCCTTGCCGGGGCCGCCCGGTGCGGTTGTCTGGGCAAGACCCAGACACGTAAAAAGGAAAAAGTAAAAAGGCAAAACGATTTTGCCCTTCACACGGTCTCGGTTTGTCTGACGAACTTTCCTCACTGCTTCCCCCCTTTTACCTATCACGTATCACCTATTACTTCTCTAATTTTTGCTTTGCGAACGCACCGTTCTGCCATACGAGCGAGTAAAGGTACTTTCCTTTTTCGGTCACCTCGTAATCAGCACCTTTTTCGATCACTTTCTTCTCAAATACTTTCATCGTCGTTCCGATCCGCGGCAGTTCATACCACAGCTTTTGACTGAATTCGGGAACCGATGAAGATGCGTCCGTCCAATTGCCGCCTGCGTAGTCGAGAAAATAGAAATCGTTGTTGACCTCGGCCGAAGTAAAAACGCCGACAAGATATGTGTCATCGGGCCGTTTGAAAATAGCCATCTCGATACAGCTTTGCGCCCCGTCGCAACCGCCTTTGAAGTAGCCGTTCTTTATGTCGGCTACCTCTGTAAATGTCTTCAGGTAATCGGCACGAGCTTTTTTGCAGTCTTTGTCTTTGTCGTGATCGCAGCCCTCAAGAGGGAAATATTTCTCGGGCAAAACGTTAAAGAACTCGATCACCGTCCTTGGTTGGTCCGACGCGGTTCTTGGCGTCGCGGACGATTGTGGTGCACGACCTGCTGTTTCGACCGAATTCGCCTGAACCGCATTGGTTCCGACGTTTGCGGATGAACTCGTCGTTTCCGTGCGGACACCACACGCATACATACCGAACATGGTGGACAGAAAAAATAAGGTGATCTTCATATAGCAAAAAAGGCGGTAAACCGCCTCTAAACTATCAGTTTTCTATTTTCGCCTGAAAAGGCGGAAAGCGTACGCGTCAAGATTCAGCGCGGGTAATCCGATCGATCTTTTCGCCTCGGTTTTTGCCTTTTCATCGTCAGGCGGCAGCGGCTGGCCGATGCTCGGCGTGATCTCTTCGAAATTTCCGGCTGTCTCGACCGAACCAAAAAACGGCGTGTTGGTCATATTCACGGCAACAAGGATCTCTTCATTTCCCGATCGGCGCGAGAATGTCATCACACGATTCTCGTCAGAGTTGCGAAGCCACACAACATCGCCGCGGCGAAGTGCGACGCTCGACTTTCGCAACGCGATCATCGACTTGTAGAATCGTGGAAATTCGGGCCTTCGTTCGGCGAACTGCCAAAAGATAGGCAGCCTTTCGAACAGTGCCGGTGCTCCCGATTCGGCTGTATCGCCTGCTTCCATTCCGTTATATACAAGCGGCACGCCATCAAGCGTGAACATCAATGCCTGAGCAGCCAACGCTCCTTTTTCTCCAAATCGTGCGATCGCCCGCCGTTCGTCATGGTTATCCGAAAAACGCATTCGGATCGAACCGCGAGGAAACGTTGAGATCTGTTCTTCCCAAACCTTTCTTAGCGCCGACGCAGGTTTTGCACCTTGCATAACTTCAGTAAGCGTGCCGTGCATGTTCCACGCATAATCGACATCAAACGCTTTTACGAGCAGGTCGGGTTTTTCGGCCTCGGCGAGCCAGATCGTATTCGGCTTTATCTTATCGACCTCGGCGCGTGCCTCATCCCAGAAATCCGTCGGAATGAAAAGCGCGACGTCACAGCGAAATCCGTCGAGGCCGTAATCGCGGATCCAGCTTTTCAGATTTTCGATGATGTATTTGCGAAGCTCGGGCTTGCTGTAATCGAGTCCGGCTACATCGGCCCAGTCAGGCACAGGTGGAATGATCTCGCCCTTTTCATTCTTCTTGTAAAACTCCGGATGCTCTGTGATCAGTTTGTTGTCCCACGAGGTGTGGTTTAGGACGACATCGATGATCACTTTCATACCGCGTTTATGTGATTCGGAGACGAGGCGTTTAAGATCGGCGGGCGTGCCGTAATCCGGATTCACGCCGTAGTAATCTCTCACCGCATAAGGCGAACCGATCGAGCCTTTCTTCTTTACCTGTCCGATCGGATGTACGGGCATCAGCCAGAGCACATCAACCCCGAGATCCTTTAATCGATCGAGATCGGCAGTTATCGAGTTGAGATCTCCCTTCTGCGAATACGCCCGTTCCCAGATCTGGTAAATTACCGCATCGCGTATCCACTCGGCCGACTGCCGTGCATTTTCTTTTGAAACGTCCCGCGAGGGAACTGCCTGAGCGCCAAGCGTGTTGACACAGACAATGCACGCGAGAAGAAGAAAAACTATCTTTCCGATCTTCATAGGATTTGACCTTTTACTCCGCGAACCAATTTGTAATTGTCAATTAATGATCAATTCACAGCCACACTCACTGTAAAACTAATGCCCTCCCCGTGTTGCCCCGGCGCCCTCTATTTTTGCCGCACCGACATCCTTGACGATAAACACGCAAAGTGCGGCAACGATCATTGAAGCCCCGCCGAGCATTACGGCATTGAGCGGATTATTACCGAGCAGGCTCTTGTAGATCTGCGGCGTGAGAAAACTCTGCACGACCTGAGGAATTACGATGAACAGATTGAATACACCCATATAAACGCCCATGCGTTCCGGTTTGATCGCACCGGCAAGTATCACGTAAGGCATTGAAAGTATCGAAGCCCAGGCGATGCCGACACCCGCCATTCCGATCCAGAGAAAATAGGGTCCGGTTGCGAAATATGTCGAAATAAGACCGACGCCGCCGAGAATCAGACAAGTAATATGAACACCTTTACGGCCGATCTTATTTGCCAGTGGTGGAATTCCGAACGCGACCAGAAAACAAATGAAGTTGTAGACCGCAAAGCAGACCCCGCCCCATTCGGTCCCTGATTTGAATGCAGCCGAACTTTCGTCCGCCGCTCCAAAAACGTGGTGAGCGACGGTCAGACCATAAAACTGCCACATGAACGGAAGGGCAAACCAGGTGAAAAACTGGACAACTGCGAGCTGCTTCATCGTGGAGGGCATGTCGCGAACCGCCTCAGAGATCTCTTTCAAAATATTGCTGACGATGCCCCCTTCGGCATTCTTCTTCCTGAACGCTTCAATATCTTCCGGAGGAAACTCATCCGTAGTGAATACGGTCCACAGTACCGCTCCCAAAAATGCGACGGCTCCCACCGTAAATGCGATGAGCGTTGAATAAGGTATGCCGCTTTTCATTATCCCGATCACGCCTGCCCACGTAAGTATGTACGGCAGTGCGTTTGCGAGAGTGGAGCCGATTCCGATAAAGAACGACTGCATAACGAAACCGAGCGTTCGCTGTTCTTCGGCAAGCTTGTCACCGACGAAAGCGCGGAAAGGTTCCATTGTGATATTGATGGAGGCGTCCATTATCCAAAGCAGGCCTGCGGCCATCCAGACAGCGGATGAATTCGGCATCAGGATCAAGCACACGCTTGCGATGATCGCTCCGGTCAGAAAGAAAGGCCGGCGGCGTCCCAGCCGCGTCCATGTGCGGTCGGACATTGCCCCGACGATCGGCTGAACGAGCATTCCGGTCAGCGGCCCGGCGAGCCAGAGATACGGCAAATTCGCTTCGTCGGCCCCGAGGTATTTGTAGATGGGCGACATATTTGCCATCTGCAAGCCCCAACCAAACTGGATACCAAGAAACCCGAAACTCATGTTCCAGATCTGCCAAAATGTGAGCCTTGGTTTGTTTTGCATGTTTTTCTCCCGCCGGTTTTGCCGGTGAATGGACGTGAATGCTAAGGCCGGCTTTGTTCACGCGTTTTCGCACGTTACTTGAGTGATCTTACTTCGACACAAATATTCCCGCTGAACGAGACGGGATCATCGCCCGCACCTTGCCATCGTTTACCCGAATGTCGGGAAGTTTACCAAGCGCATCGGCGAGTGTTGCGTTAATGCCGATCTGTTTACTGATAAACGATATGTCGAAGGTCACCTCTGCCGGTTTCGTATCGTTATTGAATATGATGATCACCGCTGACGTTTCCGTCAGCCGCGCAAAAGCGAATTGCTGCTCTTCATCAACGAGGTCAAGCGAACGTCCCCGCCGTAGCGGTTCAAGTTGTTTTCGGATCTCGCCGAGTTTTGCGAGATGGTTGAACACTTCATTTTCCTGAGCTGTTCGGCCGTTTTGCGAGAATGCGTTCTTCGCATCACCGGGAAATCCGCCGGGGAAATCGCGGCGATTGTCTGGGTCCGGCCCACCCGGCATTGCTATCTCGTCGCCGTAATAGAGCAGAGGCGTACCTCTGGATGTCATGATCATCGTTTGGGCAAGCTTTAGTCCTTCGATCGTTGCCCCCTGTTCGTTCATGAAGCGTTCCATGTCATGGACGCCAAGGAAGGAAACAAGAACGCTTGGCTTTGGATACAGCCAGTCTTTCGCGAACACCTGCGAGACCTGACGAATAGGCTGCCCCTTTGCGAACGCATTTCTCAATGCATAAAAAAGTGTGAAATCGTAAAGCGTGTCGATCTCCGGATCGATCCCGTCATGGCCGCGACGACCTTTCTGAAAGTACGAAAGCAATGCCGGGTCACCGTCAAACAGTTCGCCGAGAATATTAACTTTCGGAAACTCGCGATGTACAGCCGCTCCCCATTTCGACCAATAAGTTCGCGGCACGTGAGGCAGCGTATCCATGCGGATCGCATCGAAACCGACCTGAGCCATCCACCAAAGCGAATTCTGGATAAGGTATTTTTCAACCTCTGGATTGTTTTGGTTAAGATCCGGCAGGATATCGATGAACCAGCCGTCGATGTTTCTGCGCTGGGTTTGATAGGTCGCACGCGGATTCATCGTCGTCCATTTCTGCCAGTTGTTCGATACATGATCTTTGACGGTCCCGTTAAACCAATTCGGCGTCGGAGGGTCATCCGCCCAAACGTGATACGGCCCGGTATGGTTCACGACCTGATCCTGAAGTACGACAAAGCCCGACATGTGCGCTTTCTGAACGAACTCTTTGAGTTTCGCCATGCTGCCGAGGTGCTCATCAACCGCGTAGAAATCGACCGCGCCGTATCCGTGAAACCCCGTCGTCGTAGGCATTTCTGGTGGATATGTTTCCTTCGTGTCGGGAACATCGGCATTGTCATAGACGGGAGTTGTCCAGATAGCGGTCGCTCCGAGCGACTTTATGTAAGGCAACTTGTCGATTATCCCTTGCAGATCACCGCCGTGATAGTGGCGGCCTTTTTTGCGGTCATACAAACCCTTTGACTTCGGCGGATCGTTGTTCGAAGCGTCACCGTCAGCGAAACGATCGGTGAACACGAAATAGATCACATCATCGGGACGAAAGCCATTGTAATTTCCGAGTCTCGGCTGCGGAGCAAAGATCTCGAATGGGAAATTCGAGGTGCCCGCCGGAGTTACGATCTTAAGATCGTACTTACCGACTCGAACAGTCTCCGCGATCTTTATGTCGGCAAATAAATAGTGTCCGTTTGCACTCGTTTCAAAATTTGACGCCGTAATGCCCGGCGTTGCCGATTCGATCTTCGCTCCTGAAAGATTCTTTCCCCGTATCAAAACTCGAACGGGATCGATCGTGCTGCCGGTCCACCAACTTGGCGGGTCGATCTTCTCAACGACAGGCGCTTGCGCCATTATTCCAAGCGAAAGCGAAAGCAGGCATAGACAGAGCTTCAGAGTCGCCGGCAAGCGAGAGGCTCTCTTGGCAGATCGCACCGTTATTTCTGCATCTTGGCAGCGTTTCTTTGAACGTCTAATTGCTTCGCCCATACGTTTCGGTAAATTCCCTTAATCTTTCGCCCATTTCCGGCGTCAACGAACCGTCCATAAACCGCCAAAACCAATTGCCGGAATCTGATGCCGGGAGGTTCATTCGACCTTCGGTGCCGATACCGATCAGGTCCTGAAGCGGCGCAACAGCGGTATCAGCAACGCTGGCCCAAACCGCGCGGATAAAATCCCAGTTGATCTCACTGCCATCGGTGCGTAAGTACATAAGGCAATAATCATGTTCGCGTGAGATCTCAGCGGCGTCGCGTGTCGAGCCCGCACCCGCTTGCGAGTGCCACCATCCGATGGTCGTGTCATTGTCGTGCGTCCCTGTATATGCGACACAATTCTTGACGTAGTTATGCGGGAGGTCGTGGTTCTTTGCATCGCCGCCAAACGCGAACTGGAGAATTCGCATACCGGGAAAGCCAAATCCATCTCGAAGTTCCTCTACGTCCGGCGTGATCACCCCGAGGTCCTCTGCAATGACCGGCAGATCGCCAAGAGCACGTTTCAATGCGAGAAACAACTCTTTGCCCGGGACTTCGACCCAACGGCCGTTCTCCGCTGTATTGTCGCCGCCGGGGACTTCCCACGCGGCCGCAAAACCGCGAAAGTGATCGACACGGACGATATCAACGGTACGAAGAGTGGCCGCAACCCGTGCGATCCACCAATGGAAACCGTCTTTCCGCATCGCGTCCCAATCATAGATCGGGTTGCCCCATAATTGTCCTGTCTTAGAGAAGTAATCGGGCGGAACGCCGGCGACTACTTTTGGCGAGCCGTCGGCATTGAGCTTGAATTTCTCCTGATTGCACCATACGTCTGCCGAATCGAGCGCGACGAAGATCGGGATGTCGCCGATGATCTTCACACCGTTTTTGTTCGCGTACGCTTTAAGCTCGGCCCACTGAGAATAGAACAGGAACTGGTAAAACTTCTCTGCTTGGATCTGTTCGTAAAGGCGTTCCGCCTCGACCTTTAGTATTTCGGGCCTTCGCAGTTTAAGGCCGTCATCCCATTCGTACCATGGCTTCTGGTCCTGCGAAGCCTTGATCGCTTTATAGGTCGCGTAGTCCTCGAGCCACCATTCGTTTTCCTGGTTGAACGATTCGAAACGGCCGCGAAGATCGACGCTGGTCGTCTGGTGAAACCGCTTATACGCCTCGGGCAAGAGCTTGTTCTTCCACTCGTACACTGAACCAAAATCGACTTTATGTAATGGAAACTCTGGTCGATCAGAAAGATCATCAGGAGACAACAGTTCATGTTCGACAAGTTTTTCGGGGGATATCAATAACGGATTTCCTGCGAATGCAGAAAAACATTGATAAGGAGAATCACCATATCCGGTCGGTCCAAGCGGAAGGATCTGCCAGTACGTCTGCTTCGCTTCCGCGAGGAAATCGACGAACCCATAGGCGCTTGAACCTAGGTCGCCGATCCCGTAGTCACCCGGCAGGCTAGTCGGGTGCAGCAGTATCCCTGATGCTCGTGGAAAAGTCATGATCGATCTTTGAGCAGACACTTAATGTCGCCGCAAATATTTACTCGGGAGCGTATCCAAAAGCTGACACGCTTTTTGCCGGTAGAACCAACGTCATTTTTTCATCCGACCACTCGGCCTTCGCACGCGAATCCGCTACGGTCACGAGCTTGTTCCGTCCGCGCGGAAACGGCGACGGGAAACTAACGGTCTTACCGGAACCACCATTGTTAAAAGCGACAATATTCCAGGCCGATGTGTTTCCTATCCTAGATTCACGAGCGAAAACGTACGCGTCGTTATCGTAAAATAGATCTATGGTCCGGCCCTGTTTCATCGGTAGACGTGATCGTCGGATCTTTATCCATTCACGAACCCACTCAAACATCCGTTGCTGATCAGGCGATCGTCCCGTTTTCGTGAACGCATTCTTAGGATCACCCGAAAATCCACCGGGAAAATCTCCTCGATTATCCGGATCATGCCCTCCGGTCATTCCGATCTCTTCACCGTAATAAAGCTGCGGTATTCCGCGTGACGACAAGACAAATGCCGTGTGCATCATTGCCCCTTCAAGTGTGGCGTCCTTCAACGACATGAAGCGGTCGGTATCGTGATTATTTGTGAGCAGCGTTACGTTGTCGATATTGCCGTAAAGGCCGTCGTATTTCAACACGTCGCGTAGCGCCCTGGCGGGTTTCTTACCTGTAAACACTTCTTGTGAGGTTCGCCACAACTTGAAATCGAACACGCTTGGAAGTTCGGTATCGATTCCGTCCCATCCTTTACGCCCGCCTTGAAAGAACGCGGTCTGCGCCGAGTCTTCTTCAAATACCTCGCCGACCATCCAATAATTTGGGTATTGCTTTTTTATTGCTGCCGACCAATCACGAATGAACGCACGCGGCATATATTGGATCGTGTCCTGCCTTATGCCGTCGATCCCGGTCTTCCCGATCCACCAAAGAGCGTTCTGTATCAGATAACGCGAGACCTCCGGTTCATCCTGATTCAGATCCGGAAGAAGTTCGTTAAACCAGCCTTTGATCAGGTTGTCTCGTTCCGCTTTCGAACTATTCGGGGAAAGCAGAACTGAATTGTTGAATGTGTTTTGCGAGAACGGGTTAAACCAATTATCCAGCGGCGGCCGCTTTGCCCACGGATGTTGAATGCCAACGTGGTTAGCGACCTGATCTTGAACGACCTTGATCCCGCTACGGTGACATTCTTGGATCAACGCCTGTAGATCAGCCATTGAACCGAAGTGATTTTCCACGCCGTAGTAATCGATCGCATGGTAACCGTGGTAATTGGTATTCGGACACCATGGTTTATCGCACTGATTCGCTTCGTCAGGATTGTCATACCACGGGGTGAGCCAGATAGCCGTAACACCAAGTTCTTTCAGGTAAGGAATACGTTTGGCGATCCCTTTGAAATCTCCACCGTGCCACGCCCGCGGGTTCTTTCGGTCAACTTCTTTATTGTTTGTCGGATCTCCATCAGAAAAACGGTCCGTCATTATCAGATAAAGGACATCTTCGTTTGTAATGCTTTGTAGATTCGCCCGTGAGTCAAGAGGCGGATCCAGGTAAAAAGGCACGACGGCATCTCCTTTTGAAGTTGCGATCGTGAAAGATGCGTCGCCAGGTGTTGCTTTCGGGTCGATCATGACATCGACAAACAGATAGTCGCCGCGTGAATTTACCTTGAGGTTGGAAACATTGATCCCGGGTATTGAAGACTTAATGAAGGAACCGGCGAGATTTTCCCCGTGAACTAGAACGCGAACCGGATTGATCGAGTGGCCTATCCACCAGTTTGGCGGTTCGACCTTTTCGACCACAGGTGACTGTGCTCTGGCCAAAGCATGCAGGCCTAAAATGGCGAAGAGGACCAAAGTTGAATAAAGGAACTTCATCGGTCAGACGGAGGAAATTTCTAGTATCTAAAATTCAAGGCGTGGGAAATCAAATTTCTCACGCCCCGAAATCGCTTTCTATCGATGTTCCAATTCGGTAAAGGCTCCGTAAAGCGTTGCTGGCTATTCGGCAGCCTTTACCAAAATCAGTTCAAACGATCTTAGAACTCGACACGCATACCAAATTGGATCTGGCGATTCGTGAAGCCATACGTTGAACGGATCGTACCGAAACCGTTAAACGTGCTTGAATTGTTCAAATCA
>CAYTDJ010000062.1:0-9534 GCA_964436265.1 uncultured Chloracidobacterium sp.
CGCGGCATCGAGGTCCGAAAAGAATATCTCCTCGTTCCTGCTCGCCAAGGGATTGTTACCACCGGTCATGCCGATTATCGGATTATCACCCGTACTCGCGAAAACTACGCGAGTCCCATTCCCAGATATCGTCGGATTTTTGTTGTAGATGGGATTAGATATGATCCCACGCGTCGTGCGAGTGACCTGACTTATCACTCCGGTGCCGATACCAACGGACGGGACCCAATCCGCGAGTGCTTTGCTTTCGACGTTGTTGCTTGTTTTTTCGCCTTCAAGTTGAGCAGGATCCAATTTGCCGTAGTCGGCAAACGTCGGGCTTCCCGAATGTACATACGTGAAAATTTCGTCGTTGTCCTCGGCCGGGAATGGGTTCCCGCCGGTTACAAGGTCTCGTGTCGAAACAAACGCGATCGTACTGCCGTCGTCGTCGATGCTAACGTCGTGATTATCGTCGGCAACGAATGGCTGTCTGAAGATCGATCCTTCCTGAGGTAAGCGGCTCGGAACTGAATTTGTGACCCTAGTAAATGATCCGCCTGTTAGCTCCACGGGAGCGATCTCGTCGCCCGAGTGCAGGTCTGCCGGGCCATATGCCGGGATCTCGTACAACCAAACCTCCATATTTGCATCGCACGACAACGGATTGTTGAACGGCGTCGAAGTTGGAGACGGGGTCGGGGTCGGACTCGATGAAGGGGTCGGTGTCGCTGTCGGAGTAGGCGTCGGCGTCGGTGTCGGCAGAGTGCACGGTGGTGGGCTCTGAGTATTGTAATCGTTGCCGTTGAAGCTGCCCGGATTGGTTGAATCCGGCAAGGCTACAGTCGAAGCCGTTGCGTTTGAGGCAAAGGCGATCCATCTCCCGTTCTGGCTGATCACCGGACGCTTGTTGACGATGTCGATCTTGATGTTGTCTTGGGTGGGCGACCCGAAAGTATTCTTTAGTACTGATTTAGTGTCCGTGATCTGGTAGATGCGTCTTTGTGCAAAGTCCCACAGGAATATCTCGGGATTGCGGTCGGCGTTGCGAGGATTAACGGTTGCCACGTCACCTGACGATTCGAACACTACAAATCTACCGTCACCGCTTATTGCTCCGGCAAAAGACTCGCTGGACGAGGAGGAGATCTGAGCGATCACCGAGTCGGTCTGCGCGGCCGCGGGTAAAATGGCCGCGAAGGCTGAAACTAATAAAACAAAGATGAAAACGCGAAGTTTCACAAACTCCTCCAATAGGAAAATACGATAATGATCAAGATTTAAGACAAACCGTCTCATTGTGAGCACAAACCCTATATTTTAGAGGCTTTAGACGGCATCTGCAAGCAAGCCGCTTGCATTGTCTGTTATTGATGAAAACAGGGAATTTGATGCCCGATTTTGTCTAAAGGTTTGTCTTTAGCGTATTTTCGCGATTTCCTCTAACATTACCTTTTGCCGCACGGTGAGAATGGATAAAAAACATAGGCAACTGATGATCGTGGCGGGAGAAGCTTCGGGCGACACGCATGGAGCTAAACTCGTTGACGCGTTGCGTACAGCAGCTCCTGACACAGAATTTGTGTTTTTCGGGGCTGCCGGCCCGAAAATGCGTGCTTCGGGCGTCGAAGCGATAGTCGAGGCCGACCATCTTTCCATCGTTGGTTTGCTTGAGATCGGGCGTGCACTTCCGATGTTTTATGCGGCATTTCGAAAACTTCGGAATGAAGCCTTACGCCGTAGGCCTGATGCGGTGGTCATGGTCGATTTTCCCGATTTCAATTTGAAACTGGCAAAGACCCTGAAGAAGAAAGGCTTAAAGGTTGTGTATTATATTTCGCCGCAATTGTGGGCGTGGCGAAAATACAGGATCCGAACAGTAAGGAAATACGTCGATCTTCTTATATCGATACTTCCGTTCGAGAAAGACTGGTATGCAAAACACGGAATAGGTCACGTCGAATACGTCGGAAGCCCACTAGCTCGCGAGGTTCACGCAAGTTTGTCCAAGGACGATTTCTGTACAAAGCACGGCATCGATCCGATGAAGCCGATCGTTTCGCTGCTGCCGGGAAGCCGGCAAGCCGAGATCGCACGCATACTACCAGAACTGCTAAAGACAGCAAGTGTAATGTCGGCTCATGATAGCTCTATCCAATTCCTAGTTGCATTGCCGCCTGGGAAATTGGAAAAGATCGACGAACGATCGAAACGCAGCGACCGAAATATTTATTGGATCGAGGGAGAAACGTTCGACGCGTTGAATTCATCTGACGCCGCCGCGATAACGAGCGGCACGGCAACGCTAGAGGCCGGGATCATTGGCGTACCGATGGCGATCGTTTACAAGACCTCATCGGTCAACTACAAACTTCTTCGCCCATTGATCGATGTCGAACATTTCGGATTGATAAACCTGATAGCAGGGAAGCGAGTGGCAAACGAATTGATCCAAGACGAATTTACTCCTGAAACGCTTTCCGCCGAACTGTTCCGACTTCTGGAACCAGGTGAGAATGAGAGGGTCAGGCAGGAATTGAACAAAGCCGCCGATAAACTCGGCCACGGTGGAGCCTCAAAACGTGCTGCCGAGGCTGTCTTAAAGATCCTTTGATTTGAGATCAGAATCTTCAGCTTTCGGATTTCGTTACCGAGATACGCCGGTAGAGCGTACCGTCGGCCAGTTTGAGCGTGCCCGTCATCTTTTTGCCGGCCACATTAAAATCCCAAACACCATTTTTCATTTGGCAATTAAGGTGCGAACTCTTGGCCTCGTAGGTGCAGTCTAGCGTACCCATCTCCTCGGGTTTTCCGTTCACTAACTTGTCTGCCCGAAGCTTAAGTTTGCCTTCGGCATCCGGTTCAGAGATATGGTAGATGACATGCTCATCATTGCAGGGCGACGGGCGAACAGTGCAGATCGACTCGCCGGTCCAGTCACCCGCGATCCCGTCGCCGGCAATTGCCGTAGGCGCGTAGGTACATGACAAAAGTAATGCAGAAAGAAACGCGGTAGCAGAAATGTTTATTTTCATGGCTCTATTTCGTTTTCACTTTATGATCCTCAGATCTTCAATCGCCCGTTTGAGCAGTCCGGCCGATATCTCGGGCCATTTGCTCTCGGCTTTTCCGCCTTTATTGAGGTCGGCCGCGGTCAGGCCGGTCGGCGTCAGAACTTCAAGGTAAATGATCATCAGCTCTGTTCGATTATCCGGCGTGACCATATTCACAAGCCGCTGCATCATCACTTCGTCGCCCGCGACCTTGTAACCTTTCGAGAGTAAAAATTCGCGGGCTTTGTTGCCATCGGAATCGGGACGTCCCTCTTTAGGGTCAACCTTTCGTGCGTATACATCCGCGAAGAACTCGAGTCCGCCAATGGTCACCTTTTTCGGACTGTCGTAATCGTACGCATAAGTGTTCGAAGGTAGATAGCCTTCGAATTGCACCCAGTAAAGCCGCGATACCTTTCCGTCTTGGTCGGCATCGACATAGAAGTGCTGTTCTGCACGTGCGACATTGTAAAGAATGAACGATTGCCCGCCGGCGTATTTGAAATCGTCGTCAAATCTCAGTTTGAGCTTCGGAAGTTCGGGCGACGAAAGCGTGTTGCCCTTGGCGGTACGTAGGTTGACCAAGTCCGTCTGTGCGAATGCAGCCGCGGCGAATAGCAAAAATATCGCAAAGAGTTTCATATCAATGCCTCCGTTTTGGCTTGATACGAAGGCGGTGACCAAAAAGTTCGAATGGTCAATTCAAACAAGTCTAAATCTTGTATTCGTCAAGATCACGAGGGTATTTGCTCCATTTGTTGAAGTCTTTCCGGACGCATTTGGCTGCTCGTTTTGAGCCCATGTGTCTTATGTTCCACGCAAAGTTCAAATGATGGTATGCGTGCTCCATGCTTGTTTCGAAGTTGATCTCGTCCAGATCTCCGGCTTCCGCCAGCTTAATAATCTCGTCGACCTGTTCACGAACGTCTCTTAGATTGTAGAGGATGAATTCCAGGTTAAGTCTTGGCATTTTAATCTCGCTTCTTCAGTTCCTTTACGTCATTTCGAAGGCGTTCGAGGCCTTTGACCATGGCGTTCTGGCGTTTGTATTCGTCGAGCGGTTGGATGGGTGTGCCCCACCAAACGCCGGGTCGGACGATCTTGCCGGGCAGGACGCCGGCTTGCGAGCCGATGACGGCGCCTGACTTCACGGTGACGTGATCGCCAAAACCGACCTGACCGCCGATGACGCAATCGTCTTCGATGACGACGCTGCCCGATATGCCGGTCTGGGCAGCGATGACACAGCGTTTGCCAATTTGGACGTTGTGTCCCACCTGAACGAGGTTATCGATCTTTGTGCCTTCGCCGACGCGGGTTTCGCCCAAGGCTCCACGGTCAACACAGGTGTTCGCTCCGATCTCGACGTTGTTTTCAATGATGACGGTTCCGATCTGGGGGAATTTGACGTAGCCGTTTTCACCGTCGCGGACGTAGCCGAAACCATCGGCACCAATAACGACTCCGGCGTGGAGAATGACGTTATCACCAATAGTGCAGCCGTCTTCGATAAATACGTTAGGATGCAGGACGCAGTGTTTACCAATTCGAACATTGTCCCCGACCTTGGCTCCTGCCCTCAAGTGCGAACCTTCGCCGATTGAAGAATTTTCGCCGATCGTCACGTATGCACCGATAAAGGCGTGTGAGCCTACCTCCGCCGATTCCGAAACTATGGCTGAGTGGTGGATCTCGGGTTCGCGTGTTTTGGGCGGATGAAGGAGGGCGGCGATCTTTGCGAATGCGAGTTTTGGGTTTGAGACGACGATGAGAGATGCGCTTTCCGTTGGGGCTACTTCTGCCTGCTGGGTCGCGGACTCTCGTATGATCACACAAGATGCATGGGTGTCGGTGAGCGGTCCGTCCTTCTCATAAAAGGCGATCTGGCCTTCCATCGCAAGGGAAATGTCTGAAACCGATGTGATCTCGACCGAGCCGTCGCCAACCAGTTCGCCGTTAAGGAATTGGGCTATCTCGCGAACTTTCATTCGTTACAATTTATACGGTTTTCGCCAAATGGGGAAATGTTATGGTTGAATGTGAAGACTGCGATCGAGGGTGTCCGCGTTCCGTTAGGCAGCATTGCCGCGTTCGGCGGAATCGATCGCGGATTGAAGAAAGATCTCAAGGCCCTCGATAGAAATGCCGGTCTTGCTGTCAAGACGTTTGAGGACGGATGCCGAATCGCTGTCGAGAAAATCCAGGTCAGCAAGATCGATGGTAACGTGCGTTCCCGAATCGGCATGGATCTCGTCGGCGATACGCTCTATGAGAAGTGCGTCGTCAACGAGCATGTCACCCTCGACCTGAAGGTACGTTCGCCCGTTTGATTCTCGCTGTGTGATCTGTGTCGGCATTTTGAACTATCAGTTTTCTTTGACGCTTGTTTTACGCAAAAAGTTACCAAGTGTTTCGAGAAATCATAATTCGTTCGTCAGCGGCACCGCAACTTCTTTCCCGTTCCGTCCCCTTGTCGTCAAAAATACGCCGGCAAAGACCAAGATCGCAGCGGCAATAAACCTCAGGTCCAAGATCTCGTTCAAAAATATTACCGCGAGTATAAACCCGATTATCGGCTGAAGGTAAATGTAGACGGCTACAATCGAGGGATTTACCTTTGACAAAGCGTACGCGTTCAGCAGGTAAGGGCCGGCGGTCGCGATCACAGAAATATAGGCGAGAAGGAACCAGGTCCGCGACTCGATACTCGATATTTCGACGGTAGAAAACGTATACATCCCCGCCGGAACGCAGACGATCGCGGCAAAAATAAATATCCACATCATTGACCGAAAGGCTCCGTTTCGGGTGATCGTCTCTTTTGATGTTGCGACAAAAATACCGTAGCAGAGCGAATTGATGATGATCATGGCATCGCCAAGCGTGGTCTGCGAAGAGAATGAAGCTTTTCGCGGGTCAATGAGAAAGATTATTCCGGCGGCAGCGAGAAAAATACCGAAAGTCTTGACCGTGCGTAACTTTTCGGTCCCGGCGATCGCACTGACAACGAGCGTAAAGATAGGAATGGTGACCGCAAGCAGGGAAGTGTTCGACGCCTTTGTAAGAGAGAGGCCGCCGATGAAGAGCAATTGATTCAGCGTGACGCCGAAGATACTCAGAACGGCGAGTTTGATGTAATCTTCCTTGAACTGAAGCCGGACCCGCCTCCGATAAAGCTGCACCGCAAAGAGGATCAATGCGGTCGCCCCCACGCGGAAACCGACCATAGAGACTGCCGGAATCACCGGGAGCACAACTTTTGCGATAACAGGTAATGATCCGAACAAAACCTGCACGCCGACGAGCGCAGCGTGAGGCCTTAGATTTGGAGTATCTTTATCGTTTTCCAGAAAAGTTCGCCCGCGAACCACTCGAAATAAAACCGAAAAATTCCTTCGCGGCCTTTCGCGCAATTCGCGGGCATGATGAATTTCAATTGCTTAAAGTAGCATCATCGCCGGGCTCTCGAGCATCTGCTTGAATGTCTGCAGGAATCTTGCTCCGGTCGCCCCATCGACTACGCGATGGTCGCAAGACATTGTGACACTCATTATGCTTCTCACAACAACCTCTCCATCGCGAACTACCGGTATCGGATTTGCACCGCCCACGGCAAGTATTGCTGCTTCCGGCGGATTGATGATGGCCGTAAATTCCTTGATGCCCATCATCCCCAGATTACTAATAGAGAATGTTGCTCCCGTGTATTCCTCAGGTTGGAGCTTCTTGGCCTTTGCCTTTGCCGCCAGGTCTTTTATTTCAGCGGAGATCTCGGCAAGCCCCTTGAGATTTGCACCGCGCACGACCGGCGTGATAAGCCCTTCGTCGATAGCTACGGCTACACCTATATCTGCCTGTTCATAAAAACGGACATGTTTGTCCTGATAAGACGCATTCACCCAAGGATGTCTTAGAAGTGACATTGCCGCCGCTTTGACAATTATGTCGTTGACGCTGATCTTGCTATCGTCGTCGAGCGTCGCATTGATCTGCTTTCGCGTGGTTATCACGTTGTCCATCTCGATCTCGACCGTAAGATAAAACGTCGGAATAGGTCCGATCGACTCGACAAGTCGTGACGCGATGACGTTTCGCATCTTTGAGGTCGTTTCATCGTGATAAGCGGAAGCACCGACAATGGTCGATGGCGTGAATTCCTTCGCGACCTTGGACGACGATGCCCTAGTTACACCGGAAAGTGCTTCTTCGATGTCTCGCTTGATGATTCGGCCCTGCGGGCCCGAACCGGCGATCGTCTTGAGGTCGATACCGTTTTCAGCAGCCATCCGGGCCGCTATCGGTGAGACGATCATACGATCGCCGTTCGACTGCAGAGTGCGGACCGCAGACTGAGGAACTGTCGCAGTTTGGCTGATCGGTTGTGGCGATTTCTCAGGCTGCGACAAACCACCCTCTGCCGCAGGCGCTACTGACTTCGGCTCTTCGGCTGGCTTCGCTCCGCCATTTGTTGAGACTTCGCTGAGGAGAGCAGAAATGTCGTCACCAGCATTGCCGATTATTGCGATCGCTTCGCCGAGCAACGCGGTGTCGCCTGCCTGCTTCAAGATCTTGAGGAGCGTGCCGCCGGAAAGTGCGGTCATTTCCATCGTCGCTTTGTCGGTATCGACCTCGGCGAGCGTTTCGTTAGCATCAAACTTTTCGCCTTCGTTCTTCACCCAACGGGAGATCTGCCCTTCTTCCATCGTGGGCGACAGTTTCGGCATTAGGAATTTTTCAGCCATAAATTCAGATTTTTCGGTTTTCCGCGATCATCCTTAAGCGTTCTTCGCGTGTCTTTTTCCTATCGTTGTACCCTTTCTCGCCGTACGGCTCTAGCTTTTCGAGCCAAAGATCCTCAAGAGTCTCCAGGTCGGCCGCGTAATTATAGGTCTGGTCATCACGCAATGGAAGTACTTCTAATACTTCAAACTCAAACTTTCCAGTGCCGTATTGTCTCCAATCAGCCTCCAGAGCCTTGTTGTTATGTGAGCCGGCGTAAAGCTGAAACCGGATGCGATTAAAGATCGCATCGAGATTCATAGAGGAACCCACGTAGACCTTGTCATTCACCGTATTTCTGATCTGAAATATGCCCATCGGCTGGTGCGATGCCTTGTACGCCAGTTTTGCCGCTTTTTTATCCACAATGCTCATCTGACACGATAGCTTTCCAAAGCTGTATTTTCTCCGGCGGTCTGAATATATGCGGTCTTGCCGTTTCGTTTCCAAAGAAATACGCAAAATGCCATTCCGGTGCCAGAACAAGTTTTCATCTCTGGCCTGCCTTCGCAGCGTTCGTCACCATTGCACTCGTCGGCGTCAGATGCGTGATAGGGCTTCCACCCTGCCTTAAGCATCTTTATCCGAACAGTCGAGTAACTCTCATGCTTTCGAAACCTCGGCAACCCAGAACCTTGACCAAAAACCGCCGAGGCAACAACCAAGGCCAATAGCAGGGAACCAAGTTTTAAAACTCGATCGTTCACGATCTATAAATAACAAACTTCCTTTACAGCCGCGATGACACTTTCAACGCTCGGGAGCGCAGCGGCTTCGAGGTTTTTCGCATACGGGATCGGAGTTTCGGCCGTCGAGATACGTTTGATCGGCGCGTCGAGATAGTCGAACGCAGTATCCATCACTTGATATGCGATCTCGGCACCGACCGATGCAAATGAATGCGATTCTTCGGCGATCACAAGGCGATTCGTCTTTTTCACTGAATTAGTGATCGTGTCGATATCGAGCGGTTTGATCGTTCGAGGGTCGATAACTTCGACCGAAACATCGAAATCTTGCTGGATCTTCTCGGCTGCCTGCAGCGCGAGCGGTACGGTCATCGAACGGGCCACTATGGTGCAATCGGTCCCTTCTCGTTTAACGTCGGCGACGCCGAGCGGAATGATGAAATCCTCGCCTTCGGGCACCTCGCCCTTGAGGCCGTACATCCGTTCCTGTTCCATGAAGATCACAGGATTGTCATCGCGGATCGATGCTTTTAGAAGACCCTTCGCGTCCGCCGCGGTCGAAGGCATTACGACTTTAAGGCCGGGGAAGTTTGCGTACATTGCCTCTATCGCGTGTGAGTGCTGCGAAGATACCTGATACGCCGAGCCGTTCGGTCCACGGAAAACGATCGGCACTTTGAACTGCCCGCCGGACATATACCGCATCGCCGCTGCGTGGTTGATGATCTGGTCAGAGGCGAGGATCGAGAAATTCCAAGTCATGAACTCGATAACGGGCCGCAGGCCTGCCATCGCCGCTCCAACGCCGACGGCCGCAAAACCAAGTTCGGTGATCGGAGTATCAACGACACGCTTATCGCCAAACTCCTTCCACAATCCGCGCGTCACTTTGTAGGCACCGTCGTATTCGGCAACCTCTTCCCCCATGACGAAAACGTTTTCGTCTCTGATTATTTCTTCTCGTAATGCTTGGTTCAGTGCATCACGAATAGTTAGAACTGCCATAGCTATTTATCCAGGAGTACCTCGTTTTT
>CAYTDJ010000063.1:0-9480 GCA_964436265.1 uncultured Chloracidobacterium sp.
ACGAGGACGCGACGGTCGCGGAGCGCGGAGCCGCGGTCCTCCGGGGCGACGACGCTGAAAACGCCGATCCCTTTTCGATCACAAAAGGATCAACTACGTCCTTGGCAGGAAAGCTTCGGCTTTGTCCGGCTACGCTGACACATAAGGACAGAGTAACTGCAAACGTAATAGGTCGTAGCAGCATTGATGGCACCACTTACTTCGATCGGTCGTCCTTTCCAGTACGGCCAAAGAGATCGATTTCTTATACTTTGACGACAATATACGACGATTCGAACGATTATTCCAATCTTCGCATCGAGATCGAGAATGTATTTGAAAATGCTGTGAATTTAGGCCAAAATCGAGCTATGCCCGACCAACAAGAAGGTGAACTTGCCGAAAAGATACAGCGCCTTATCGAAACCATAGACATTGCAAACATACTTACCGATCCTTTAACTCGTTCGATCGAGGAAATACTCCGGGTTACAGCCGAAGATCTTGGATCGAACGAGGCTTCGGTGCTTGTGAGAGATGGCGATAACGGCGACCTGAGATTTTTGTCGGCGGTAGGCAAGGTCGCAGAAAGGCTCGTTGGGGTTTTGATCCCGGCGGGAAAAGGCATTGCAGGTTTCGTACTTTCGTCGGGACAACCGATCGCCGTTGCGAATGCGGACGCCGATGCCTCGTTCTACCGGGAAGTGGATAAGTTGACGGGCTATTCGACTGAAATGATACTCGCGACACCGCTTCGACACGACGGTGAGGTGATCGGAGTGCTTGAGTATATCAACCGGGCTGGTGAACCTCCTTATCAGCCTTTTTCTCCGGGTGAGATGGATCGGGCGGCACGGTTCGCCGATGCTATTGCGTCGCTAGTACGGGCGTACGAATCAGCTAAATTGTTCCGAGATATGGGGCAAAAGATAGTTGGCGAAGGATCTGAATTCGACATTACAGAGGTTCGAGATTGGCTGTCCCACTACCGAGGAGGAGCCGAACACAGAGAAATGATGGATCTCGCGGTCATTGTTCGGGAGATAGCCGGACGGGGCGAGGCGGAACGTGCACTTTGTCGCAGTGTACTGGAAGCACTTCTCACTTATACGAGCGATACGATCAATCAGACTTACCTTCGGTACTGAGAATTTCCTGACAAATGACGGCAGTTTCTGGAATTGAAAAAGTCAACGGCAGCACTCGAGCTATGTATTTTCAGCTCGACGACAGCTGGCGCTCGGCTCGGGGACGAGGCGTGTCGGTCGCTGTTATCGACAGCGGCATAGATACCGGTCACCCGGACCTTGCAGGAAAGGTCGTGGATTCTGTAGAAGCTCGTGTTGACAACAAGAAGGTCGTATTCGATCCTTCAGACGCAGGCGATTCTGCCGGTCACGGAACCGCATGTGCCGGGATCATCGCAAAGATCGCCCCTGACTCTGAGCTTCATAGTATTAAGGTTCTTGGAGCAGGCGGCCTCGGTGACGGAATGGCATTTCTTGCGGGTCTTGAGTGGGCGATAAAACAGAAATACAGAGTGGTAAACCTTTCGCTGGGAACGACAAAACCGCAGTTTTTTGCGCCTCTCCATGACCTGCTCGATCGAGCGTATCAGGCAGGATGCATCGTCGTAGCGGCCGCGAATAATCTCCCTCAACCAAGCTTTCCTTCGGTTTTCTCGTCCTCGCTTATCTCGGTAATTAAGAGCGAAGAGACGGATCCGCTAAATTTTGGCTTTCACTATGGAGAGGTCATCGAACTTACAGCCCCCGGCGTAAATATCCGTACCGCATGGCCCGGAGGCGATTACCGGAGCCTGACGGGAAACAGCTTTGCGTGCCCGCACATTGTCGGAGTGATCGCATTACTGCTCGAGAAACATCCGGACCTCACGCCCTTTCACGTAAAGTCGGCCCTGCACTCGATCGCCATGGAAAACCAAAATCGAAACGGTGAAACTGTTCGATGATCCCGATCGGAATGCTCTGAATTCCAGAAAATGCATACCTCAGGAGTTGTTTTTGCAATTTCAGGATCGAAATGATTTGATGAATTACGGCATTGATGGACAATTGTCTTAGTTATTTGCATATGACTGAATCTTTCAAATTGGCGCCTCTCGAGATAGAGGAATTCAGGCTTCAAAATGGACTCAGGGTCATTTTGAATCGAGACATGGCGGTACCCGTTGTCGCAATAGCGGTGTATTACGACGTTGGTTCACGGAACGAGCCCCCGGGAAAAACCGGATTTGCCCATTTGTTTGAACATATGATGTTCCAGGGTTCGGCAAACGTGCCGAAGGCGGGCCATTTTCAGTACATAATGAAAGCCGGCGGGACGATGAACGGGACAACCTCCAGTGAGAGGACGAACTATTTTGAATCACTCCCGGCAAACCAACTGCCTCTTGGATTGTGGCTCGAATCGGACAGAATGCGATCGCTTGCCGTTACCCAGGAAAATCTCGACAACCAGCGAGAAGCCGTCAAGGAAGAAAAGCGCTTGCGGTACGACAATCAGCCCTATGGGCAGATCTTCGACCTGATCAATCAGATGATCTACAAGAACTTTGCCAATTCGCACTCGACCATCGGATCCATGGAGGATCTCGATGACGCATCGGTCGAGGACGTAAAGGATTTCTTCCGGACCTATTACGCGCCGAATAACGCTGTTCTGGTCATTTCGGGAGCATTTGAGACCGACACGGCAAAGCAGTTGGTCGAAACCTATTTCGGTGACATTCCGGCTCAACCGCTACCGAAGGAACTCGATGTTACGGAACCCGACGAGGTGGCTGACAATTATCGTGAATGGGAAGACAAACTCGCGCCGTTTCCCGCATTTCTGGTTGGCTGGAAAATTCCAAAAAGACGGACGCCGGAGTCGAATGCACTTTACCTTGCTGGAAAGTTGCTTTATGACGGTGATAGCTCCAGACTCTACCAGCGATTGGTCAAGGGCGAAGAAACTGTGATCCAGCTTTTTGGATTTACTGATGAACGCCGCGGGCCCTCGAGTATCTTCATCGGTGCAATTCCAAAACCTGACAAAGACCTTAGTCGGATCCGCGAGACCATAATGCACGAGATACGAGATATAGCGACGGCTGGCCCTACGCCTGAAGAGATGCAAAAACTGCACAACCAGCTTATCAACGATGCCGTGAGAATGAGACAGTCTTCAATGTCCCGGGCGCAGCAGATTGCGGAATTCGCCTTGTTTGACGGAGATCCGTCTTTGATAAATCGGGAACTCGACGAGCTATTATCTGTAACGCCGGACGCGATACGTGCGGCTGTTGATAAGTTTCTCAATACGGAGAATAGGGCCTTGTTGGATATTGTACCAGCGGGCGTCGGTTAACCACGGCATTCTCGTCACTCGTTAGTTGTCAAAACCCTGAGGATCACGTTTGGTAGGACCAAGATCTGCCTCGGTCAGAAATAGAGAAGTATGAGCATTCAAACAACAGCGCCAGAGCCGCTTGCTCCGGTGCCGTTCAACATCCCTTCAGCCTTTGAAACGGAGCTTTCCAATGGCCTTCGAATAGTCGTCTTCGATGATCCCCGCCTGCCGCTGGTAAGTTATCGACTTGTATTTTACTCCGGCGACTCACACGATCCGGACGGCCATACTGGAACAACTTCGGCAATGGCTTCATTAATGGTTGAAGGCACGGAGAACTATTCCAGCAAAGAACTGGCCGAAAAGATCGAGCGTCTCGGTGCGAGTCTAAACGTGGGATCGTCTGATGACTTCACGAGCATTTCCGCGTCGGCACTCACGATCTACAGCTCCGAGATCTTGGCCTTGATGGCAGAGGTTGTCTTTCGGCCCACATTCCCGGAGGATGAATTGGATCTTTACAGACGCAACACTATTGAGAATCTGAAGTTCCAGAGATCGCAGCCTAATTTTCTTGCGAATGAGCAGACTGCCCGTATTCTATACGGCAAACATCCATACGCGGTCATTTCGCCCTCAGCAAGTGATATCGAACGTCTGACTAGGGAAGATATCGTAAAGCTGCATGCCGAACGGATCATTCCTAATAATGCCGTTTTGATCGCGGTCGGCGATGTGGATAGAGAGTCGCTGCTCGAAGAGATCGAAGGCCATTTTGGAGATTGGGGAAGGGGTAACGTCGTTGAGTTGGACTCGCCTAAACCACCGGAACGCAACGCTAGATCCATCACCATTGTCGACCGTCCCGGTTCTGCCCAGTCAAACATCGTAATGGCAAATATTGGTGTTGATCGCCGGCATCCTGACTATTTTCCGATCATCGTAATGAATCAGGTGCTCGGAGCGGGAGCATCCTCGCGGGTCTTCATGAATCTTCGCGAAGAGAAAGGTTACACCTACGGTGCCTATACGCGATTCGATATGAAACGGTTGAGCGGAGAATTCGAGGCCACCGCTGAGGTCCGTACAGCGGTCACGGGCGATTCGATAAAGGAGTTCTTTTACGAACTAGAACGGATAAGAACCGAATCGGTCCCTGAAGAAGAGCTTTCAGATGCAAAGGCCTATCTGACCGGTGTTTTCCCGATCCGTGCAGAAACGCAAGAGGGTTTGACGGGCTTGATAGTTGGGCAGCAGCTCTATGGCCTGCCGGCAGATTACCTTCAAACTTATCGTGACAAGGTCGACGCAGTGACAATCGAGGATGTAAAACGTGTCGCGGCCGAGCACATACACCCAGATCGTATTGCTATCGTAATAGTTGGAGATGCAGGTGAGGTTCTCCCGCAGGTCAAGGAATTCGCTGAGGAAATAGAGATCTTCGATACTGATCGCAACCTAAAGGAGCTTTCCCAATTCGAGACTGCTGATCTGATGGCGGACGTCGACTTGACAGGAGATTGGCAGCTTTCCCTGGATTTGCAGGGTCAGGCCGTTCCGGTGAAACTCATCCTTGAAAAAAGCGGCGATACAATCTCCGGAAAACTCGAAACAATGCTCGGTGATGGAGAGGTCGATCAAGTCTCGATAAATGGCAATAAATTTTCGGCTGTGGCTGTAAGTGAAATTCAGGGGCAACCGATGGAGCTATCAATAAATGGAAAGGTCGACGGTGACTCAATGTCCGGCTCGATCACTGTTTCGATGATTCCAGAGCCGCTGACTTTCACCGGTTCCAGGAGCTAATGCGCTCCGGAACCTGGCGGAACCTAAGCCGAGCTATTGGGATCGCATTGCAGATATTCCTCTAGTTTCAATTGAAACGACTAGTCAGGTCGGGCGAATTCAATGATCGCAAAGGGCACATTGCTCGGATCGGCGACCATAGCGATCCTTCCGACGCCTGGCGCGTCAAAAGGCCCATGCCGGACCGTACCGCCATTTTCTTTGATCTTTTCAACGGTCTCGTCGGCATTCGAAACGGCTACGTATGTGCTCCAATGAGAAGGCGGCGGTTCAGGACCCCAGTTCTCATCGATCGCCATCATTCCTCCAACTGCGACTCCATCGATGTGTATTTCCAAGTAAGGCGTTTGTGTGATCTTGCTCTGTTCAAGGCCCCATCCGAAAAGTTCGGAGTAGAATCTCTTAGCAATTGAAAGGTCACGTGTGGCCAGCTCGCGCCAACAAATGGATCCATGTGACGGGACGGAAAATTCAGCCATAGTGCTCTCCTAATACTCAATCCTGCAGCGATGACGCGTGGGAAGCGGCGATCTTCCACGAACCGAGTTGCTTTACGAAATATACCGAAAACGTAACCGGCGGCTCCGGTTTTGATTCTCCCGCCCTTGCGATCGACCGAACCCGAAAGAAATAAGCCGCAGAGTTCCCGTAGCTAAGAAAGGCCTCGTCGTCTTTATACCGCTCACTGCCTCTCCCGGTCGGAGTTCGCAGAGCGGCGAGCAGCGAGGTCCGATCAGAATTTAAATCGTTATTCGTTCCTGTTGAAGTGAAATCGGCGGTGAACATATCACTTCCGGAATCACGCAAGGTCCCACCCTCATTTAGCTTGCTAATAAGCTCTCTCAGTTCGGTTTCAACGCTTGGGGAGAGATACTTTGACGGCCGCGTTATCGTCCTTGCTTCCACTACGGCCGGATGTGGGGGAAGCCACGGCAATGGATCGCAAGGAATAGCAGACATGTGACCGACCGCAACCTTCCATTCTAACCCTACTTTTATCCAAAGCTCGGTCGATTGATATTTTGAAAGGCACTTGTCGTCTTTATAACGCCAGAGATTTTTCTTAAGGGAAGTAACGATCGCGGCGTCATCATAGACCGTCACCAAGGGAATGTCACTTTCATATGAAAGCGTTTCAAAATCCAGCTTTTTCCCGGCTTTGATCGCTGCGGCATCCCATCTGATCATTGCAAGAAGCTGGTCGCGGGCGTTGTAAACGATCTTCCCTTTGATACCTACATAACCGTCAATATATGTCTTCTCGATCGCTGCTGTTTCCCGCGAGACAAATGAGCGTTCTACTTCGGAGATCGCCTGCCTGATCGCGGCAATGTCGTCCGCCCGGTCTGTGGAAGTCTTGGTAAATTGGGAGTATGCCGTCGCGGAGAATAGCAAAAAAACAATGATCCTCTCCGCCACTAGCTTCATTCAAAAACTCCCAACTCTTCCCACGCTATCAGGTCAAACGTAGAAAATAACCCATTCAACAGCTCATAATTCGCCAAATCTACTGATTTCAATTATCAATCTACCCTGTGATTAAAGCCGCCGAGGTGCGTTCATCAAATTCTGATCTCCTCTCACTCTTGGGCGATCGTTTTCGCACTCCCAATTGCGATTAATGTTTCGCACTCAGCGTGATCAAAGAAATGTTCGCACCGGTCGGGTCGGTTATCACCGCCATTCTACCTACGTTTGGAATGTCATACGGACCGAACACGACCGTTCCCCCCAATGTTTTCGCCTTTTCCAGGGTCGCGTCGACGTTATCCACCGATACGTATTGGGCTATATGTGGCGGCGGCGGCGTTCCGCCAAACATATTCGGATCTATTTGGTAAAGTGCACTATCGGGTTGGTCACCACCACAGGAAGAAAATTCTATGTATGCCATCTCATTCCCGGTGTTCTCGCTCGCCTTGAACTCCCATCCGAACACGTTTGAGTAAAAAGCCTTGGACTTTTCCAGGTCTGTAACCGCAAACTCGCTCCAACAAAAATCGCCGTGTTCCGGCATATCCATTTCTTTATTTGCACGTTCGTCAACCATTTATCCTTCTCCGGTGAACCATAATGATTTTGACCCGCCTTAGATCAGGCACACTTCTACCGGCTTCGACTGAATGCCCGAATCTTATCACTTATCAAAATGGTAGTAAACGAAATATTTAGCGGGAGTTTTGAGTTGCAGCCGGGAGTTTATTGGCCTTCGCGGGAAGGCTGGACGGGATGCCGCAACTCAAAACTTTTTTGGAGAGACTAGATCAACTTGCTTGCCTCATAGGCACTTCCTGCGGTTTGAGCTCCTGTAAATGGTCGATCAATGCAGACGCCGCTTTTCTGGACAATTCGCTCGTCCGGCAGTTCATAAGTTTCATTGCTATGTCGTCGGCATTAACGCCGGCTTCACGGGCTGTGGCACGGATCATCCCCAATTGTTTGGGCGATACCATGTCGCCAATGCCCTTAGCAACAGGGTCCGAAGGGAAGCTGCTCGTTCCTGCCATCGTTGTTTCATCGCGGCGTTCAATAGCGTCGAACTCGCGCTTATAAAGGTCTCGGGCGATCCCAAATTTGACGGCCGCACGTTTCAATGCGTCATGCTCTGCCTTTTTGATCCCGGTTTCACTTCGCGCGGAACCTGTTCCAATGCCTTCGCGAGTCACGCCGTCTATACTTATCGCAACGGTTACGATAACCAGATCGCCAATTGACCGAATGTCCTTAACGGTGTGCGCCCAGTTCGGTGCCGTCTCGTCAAGTATGTCGGCGACCGTATGCCACTCAACGTAGTCAACCACACGGACGTTCCCGCTTCGGTCACGCCACGCTTCACGGTGCCGAACCAGATTCGGGTCGACATTCTTTCTCAGCTCCTTAAGTGTCGAAGAAAAATCCAATACATTGTTGTGGCCCAGATCAAACTCTTCTGACAATACTTGTTGGTTGACCATCTCTTTCTGCGTGTTCATTTTTCTCTCCATTTGTGTTTCACCGATCACCGACGTTCCGACTCACTTATGTTCCTTGACCTGAATTCTCGGAAGCCAAAAACGCCGAATGACCCTGTTCGCCGCGATTCAGGACTCGCGACTCAGTTATTAAGTGTTGTCAATATGACACTTGCGGGGGATATGTCGTCCCTAGTGTGTCCCATCTGTGCAACAGAGTACCATATAGATCTATTTGTTGCAAGTATGAAATATGGTGTTGCATTTAAAATCTTCGTGTGCTATGTTTTATCTATGAAATGCGGAGTGCACATCTGACACTCAAATTTCCATTGGACGGGAGAGAAGAAAATGGCATTTAAAAACGATAATTTTGTAAACACGGCCGAACTTGGAAAGGCTATCAAGCGCCACCGCGAAGAACTTGGGCTTAGCCTTCGCGATGTTGCGGACGTAACTGGCGTGTCAGCCTCTACGCTTTCCAGGATCGAGAATGGTACCGGTAAACCGGATGCGGATAACATCGCAAGGTTGACCGGCTGGCTGGATATGCCGATCGATCGGGTCATGAACAAACAGGCGGCTTCCGATGTTGAACCGGTGATCTATTATCCTCACGAGGCAACTCCGGAGATCGTCGAGGCTCACCTCAGGGCCGACAAGAACCTCACTCCGGAGACGGCAAATGCTCTTTCGGAGCTTTTCCGTGTGGCTTATAAACAGTTCAGCGGGCCGGCAAGGAAAGGTAAATAGAGTCAAATAGATACATTAGAGGTTTCCGATGCAGAACATCAGTAATCCGGCGATGATCGCCGAACCGTCATTGATCGGTCGAAGATTTGAGGTCGTCACTTCCGAAGGTGAAAGATTATTCGGCCTGGACACGACTTTCGTTCTTTTCTTTCTGGCCATGGACATCGGCTTGGCAGGTTTTTCCAGCGGACTTGACGTTTCGATCTCGGGAATGACTTTGGCTGCTTTCCTTGTTGTGCCCTACTTCTTACCCTTTTTTGGTGAAAGGGATGGATTTCGCGTATGGATGATCGGCCGTATGGTTATCGGTGCTGCAGGTCTCACGATAGGGCTGATGTTGAGTCAGGCAATAGGTGTTTTGCTGCCGGAGAGTTTCAAATTTGGGCCGATGACCCTGTTGATCGTTTCTGCAATTTTCAGTTGTTACTTGCAGATCTATGGTATTATTAGGTTTCGTTTGGCGAGATAGGCAAAAGGCGTCGAACGTACAATAGATCCGCGGCCATTTCGGGAATGGTCGCGGATCTTACCATTTATGCGGTTAACTCTTGCATATTCAGTGCTGTAGCATCGGTCTCGCTTGCATCTAACGCGGATTGAAGCACCTTGATCTTTTCGAACAGTGTACGGTATTGAT
>CAYTDJ010000064.1:0-9467 GCA_964436265.1 uncultured Chloracidobacterium sp.
CTCGCTTAATTTTGTTGATTGCCGGAATTTTCATTTGATCCTCCAAAAATTGTATCGAACTGTTTCCCCTATACTCGGGTGCAGCCACTCTTGACTGGAATGGCCGCGATTGCCTGAAAGTCGGGCGTCCATACGCCGTCTTTTTTCGGATAATAAGTTTCAAGATTCTCAGCGGTTAGCGAGATCGTTGGAGTCTGGTCGCGTTCAGGGACAGGTTGACCGTCGTATAACCTTACGATTCCGTCGATGCACCGAAGTCCAACATATTCAGGAAACATTCCCTGACTGACTTTCAAAGCCTCGCGCCGCATCAGCCAATCTTTCTCGTGCTCGCCTGAAAGACCAAAACCCGCGACGGTCACCGATTCAGGATCGAATCCTGCGTCTAGGTAACCCATATAAGCTCCTTGGGCCGTCTCGTCGTCCATCGCAAAAATGACATCAACGCCGCCTTTTTCACCAAGGGTTTCTGCGGCGATCTTCCTTGCGATCGAAGGAGTTGCCTCACCGTTTATCGATGCGGTGACAATTGCGTCCGGCTGTAGGCTCCGCACACCATCTACAAACCCTTCACTCCTGAGCAAACAAGGCCTGAGCCATGGAAGGCCAACGTCGAGTATCCTCAGTGGTGTACCGTCTTGATTCCTGACGTTATTTCCAACCCAAGCACCAAGATCGTATCCGGCATCGTAGTCGCATATCGCAACCATTGTCGCCATTCCCTCAACTGGATTTGCTTCGACAACGACCGGAACATTCGCATCGGCCGCAATAGTAAGCACTTCTTCTAGACCCGATGTATTTGCCGGAGTCAATACCAATGCATCGACGCGCTGTGCAAGCTCTCGCGCTTGAGCTATCTGGTTTTCGACCGAAAGGCCGGCATCCAAGACCTCCAGTTCAATGCCGTACTGCACTCCGCGACGTTTCATCACCTCGATCACGATCTGATACCAAATGTGAAAACTATAATTCGTCAGATAGCCGACCTTCTTTGGCGATATCGCCGCTTCGACAAGCGGGACCGCGTGAATTGCCGCATCCAGTCCCGGCGGCGGATCGTAGTGAGCGACCGGCGGATGGCTTTCTTCTGCTGCTGCGTTACTCATAGTTCCTCCAAAACTTGCTTTGCGCCGATGTTGCGCCGGCGCAGGTGGCGCAGGTGGCGCAAGAAATCAACCTGTTTTCGGTACGCCGCCTATCTGGGTCAACAGTCCGCCGTCGACCGTCCAAATAGCCCCTGTCACAAAAGATGAACTCCCATGCGCCAAGAAGACAACAACCTCAGCAATTTCCCGCGGCTGTGCGATCCGGCCGATAGGATGCATGGCGTTACAGGCGTCGTAAACCGATTGCGGATCCGGGTCGAGTGAGGCCGCCCACTTCAACATCGGCGTGTCTACGGTTCCCGGACAGACCGCGTTAACTCGGACACCATCCTTTGCAAAATCCATCGCCATCGAACGCGTTAAGCCGATCAAGCCATGTTTACTTACCGTATAGGCGAGTACATTCTGTTGGCTTGCGAGCGCTTGAACCGATGAGACGTTCACTATCGAACCGCCCCGCTTCAAGATATGCGGCAGACAAGCTTTAGCCGCATTCCATGCACCTCTCAGATTAACGCCGATCACTTCATCCCACTGTTCATCGGTCGTCGAAATTGCCGTCCCGTATCTCTGTATTCCGGCGCTCACCACCAGCGAATCGATTGAACCGAACTCATCTGCCGTTGCTTCGACGGCGGCAAGAACATCTGCGTTATTTGCGACATTTACTTTGTGGAATATCGCTTTGCCGCCATTTCGTACGATCTCTTCACTGAGTTTTGATCCGGCATCTTCGTCCCAATCGATGATCGAAACTGCGGCGCCCCTTTCTGCCAAGAGCTCACATACTGCTCGTCCAATTCCCAAGGCGCCGCCGGTCACGACGACCGTCTTTCCGTCAAACCTCATGCGGCCTCCCTTGCCGTTTCCAGGCCGTCTTGCATTTCTTCAACATTTTGTGATTCTTCCGAAGGAGGTTCGGACGGAGGCGGAAGCGTCTTGTACCAGGTGAAATAAAGTATGATCACGCTGACTAGCGTCGTAGCAAGCAACGAAAACCCGATCTCGAGACGGTGAAGTACAAGATACAACATCGAAACATAAAGAGCCGTTATTCCGATCATCGCGATCAGTGTATTGAACAATTCGACCGTGAACGAAAGCTGTTTCTTAAAGCCCGGATCGTCCTCAAGCACTTCGCGTTTGACCGGGCCCCAAAAACCCGCTGGTTGAACCTTGCGATAGAAATTCTTAAGAGTCCCCGTATCTGTCGGACTAGTGAGCATCGACACAGTTATCGTCAGCAGAGTTGACGCAATAGCGATCACCGGAAAGCCGATATACAACGGCAGCGGCTGGGCGAAAACGAATTGATCGAAAAAGACTTGTCCGAGCGACAGTGCCATCCCGCCAAAAACCCCGGCGGCATAGCCCTGTCCGTTCAAGCGCCACCAATACCAGCGGAGTACGTTCGGAGGCAAAATACCAGCTGCGAGAGTGCCAAAGATCCAAAGAAAAGCTGTGTTGATCGAAGTCCCGAAAACTGAAATGATCAATCCTGTCAATATCAGGAGAGCGGACGATATGTAGCTCACGCGAACGAGCTTCTTATTGTCCGCATCAGGGTTGATATATCGCTGGTAGATATCTTTGACGAGGTAGGCCGCTCCCCCGTTGACCGTCGAGCTGAACGTCGCGAGAAAGCCGGACAGCAGCGCCGCGAGCATAAACCCGACAACCCCGATCGGCAGCATCGAACCAATTATCAGCGGCAATGCTGTTTCCGGATCAGCACGCAGTTTTTCATCCAACGCAACATTTCCGATACCCATGATCGCCATAACGGCGATCGCCATTGCAAAACACCAGCGAACTGTATGTATCGCACCCCATAGCGCTCCGAGTTTCGAGGCGTCACGTTCGTCCTTTGCAGCCAGGAATCGTTGGAAGTCGTATAGCTGCTCGGGGCCGCTAAGACAGAGCAATAACCCCTTCGCCACCCAAACAGCCACCAGAGCACCAAAGAACGAATAATCCGTTCCGCCCGAAACGAGTCCTTGAAAAGACTCAGGCCGTACCGACGGCCAAATATCGCCCCAACCGGCCGGGATCTTTGACGCAAACTCTGCTCCGTTGAAATGCGAATAGCCGATAAATGCAAATGCGATCGCCCCTGCACTAAGTACGATCGTTTGAACGATCTCGACCCGGACGATCCCGTGAAATCCGCCAAGAACAACGTAGGCTCCTGTAATTCCGAGGATCAGAAATGCACATGTATTCGGCGAGAAAGGAAGAAAGATCGCCCCGAATTTCCCCATTCCGATCGCACCGTATCCGAGCAAAGCGGTGATCGTAAGGATGGCGAAAAGTGTGTAGGAAAACCTCGCAATATCTCCGGCCTTTCCGGACCCGAATCGCGTCTTCATCCACTCTGCGCCGGTCATCGCGTCCGAGCGTCGGATCCACTTGCCCATGTAGGCGAGGTAAAATGCCGTGATAGGAAAGCCCCACAGCATGTGGACCCACATTCCTTTTAAGCCGAGGGCGATGAACGTCGATACGATCCACATCGTCCCGGTGATATCGAAGTAGCTCGACGAACCGGACATTGCCAATGCCCACCAAGGAAGCTGACGCCCGCCAAGGAAATATGACGACATCCCTTTTGCGGCCTTACGTTTCATCGCAAAGCCGATTGCCATGATGGTGGCGAGGTAGAGGACGACTATTATTTGGTCGATGACAGAGAGGTTCATATCATTTTATCCAAAACCTGCCGCCGACTTTCTTTTCGGCGTTGACTAAGTTCGCAAAACTTTGTTCTGATCAACGAATGGCTCGATCCTTGAACGGCTCCACTGATCCAGCTAATTGGCATTACCAATTAATGTATGACGCACAGTGACGAAGATAGAGCCTTGTATGGTTCAAATAACGGATGTCTTTGAACAATTCGATAGACTTCCCTGCTTGACTTTGATCAATTACTTTCTCAGAACCGAAGATAAAGTAGTTTTTATCATAAGCAAATTTTCGTGTCAATAGTGTTTCGTTTACTTAATTGATCGAATTTGAACTTGCGGCGGAAGCATGACGGCTCGACGCGGATCGGAAGAAGTTTTGGAGTGCGATAGGGATCGCGCCAAAAAGGCTCGGCCTTTGAACGCTTGATGGCCTGACAAGGATCTGCATCGGATCGACGACATACTTGCTATGGATCCGCTTTCGAATGATCGGTTCTATGATCGGCCATGCAGCGGTAATGTTCCCTCCGACCACCACTGCTTCGGGATAGATTCCGTGAACCAAATTAGCGATTCCCTCCCCTAAGTACTCGGCCGTGATCTTGAGCGACTCAAGCGCCATCTCGTCACCTTTGTTAGCTCGGGTGATCAATTCCTGAATACCTAAGACAGGCAGCCCTTGTTTTGCCGTCACACGGTGAAACCGCTCAACCGTCGCGCGTTCAGACGCAAATGTTTCCCAGCATCCCCGCCGGCCGCATGAACACAATTCCCCGTTCGGGTCGATGCTCATATGGCCAAACCCTCCAAGTCCGAATCGTGACCCGACGCGGAGTTCGCCGTTTATGATAAGTCCCGTTCCGAGCCCTTCGACTACGAGAACAAACAAAAGCGTTCGGACGCTCGCCTCGTCGATAGGGCCATACCAAAGCTCGGAAAATGCCGCCGCATTTGCGTCATTCTCTACGTAAACGGGTAGACGCAATCTTGTTTCGAGAACAGATCTAACCGGAACATCATTCCACTCAAGGTTGGGCGAACTGACGATCGATCCGGTCTCCCGATCTATAAGGCCCGGAACGCTCACGCCGACGGCAGCAAACCGAGCTCGGGAAAACTGGCTCTTTACTAGTGAATCGATTTGATCGGCAAGTCCATTCAGAAAAACATCTGGTTCGCCTTCGGTCAAGACCGACCGCTGCTGAAGGATCCGGCCGTTGAAATCGCTTACCGCAAAAACCGTATCTATCACACCTATATCGATCGCGAGTACATAAAAGCTTTCACTATTTATGTACAAATACGTGGGCGGACGTCCGCCGCTTGACGGGCCTTCCGTGCCTTCATAGACCAGGCCGTTCTTGATGAGGCGATTGACGATAGCAGAGACGGTCCCGGGACGCAGGCCGGTGAACTTCGCAATGTCGGCTCGCGAGATCGGCTGCCGTTCACGGATCAAATGCAGAAAGACAGTCTGATTTATGTCGCGGACATCATTGACGCCGACCATTCGAAATTCTTTTGACTTTCGGGTCATACCACTCCCAGAACGGACTTAATAATACTCTCCGAGACCAAGATTGCAACACCGCGTGTCTGGCTGGCCAATCCAGTATTTACAAGATCCGGACTGTTGAAAATTCACGCGTGCCACGCATCACTTCGCACACCCGTCTTTTCTTCACGCGACATCAAAACGCTGGTAAGTCCCGTATTTGCTTGAAGTTGGATAAATTGTGCGTCATCTGCATAATGTCCATTCACAGGGCACGAGCATTGCATTGTTGAGTTTTGAGGTGACGATTATGGCTCGACCGAAAACACAACACGACTGGTCCTCGTTCCTTAATTTCTTTACCGAAACCAACCGCTCGCGCCCTACGAGACTCGGCGTGTTCGAAGGTGGAAACGACTTTTGGCTTGAATCCGGTTTGCCGTTCACGGGTATCGACATCGAAATGTATCAAGACGCGCCGCAGATACAGATAGTTCTCGGCGACTACACTCACGTCATCAACCGCGTCAACGAACTGAGAATAATACTAAGAAGATCAGGCGAAGAGGATGGATTGGATATCGTTGACGATTTGGGAAAAACAACGATACTCCGATTTGAAGTCGGCTAGTCTTTCATTGTTTCCAGTATTCCGGAGATGTCGGCTTCGGTCGTGTCCGGGTTTATAAAGCAGAATCTCGCAACTGTCTCGTGATCGCCATTAGTGCTCCATTTAGTAGGCGCGACCAGAGAATAACCATCGCGTTGATTTCTGAATGTCCACTGTTTGTAATCTTCCGGGGACCAGCCCACTCGTCTAAATAGCACGCACGACAAACTTGGTTCCCGTACAAGTTCCGTGTAACCCGTCTCACCTATCAACTTCCCGGCGATCTGCGCCAATTCCATTCCTCGTGAAATAGCCTGAGCATACCGATCAGTTCCGTGCATCGCGAGTGAAAACCATAGCGGCAGCCCCCTAACGCGGCGTGTCAGCTGGATCTGGTAATCAGACGGATTGAACCCGCGGGCACCTTCATCATAGAAGATATCCAAGTAGCTTCCACCTTGTGCGTGGGCATTCCTGGCAAGTTCGGGTTCGCGATATATGACCGCACCGCAGTCGTATGGCGAAAACAGCCACTTGTGAGGATCGATCGTGACGCTGTCGGCATTTTCGATCCCATCGAACAAAGGACGGGCCGACTCGACCGCCAAAGCCGCGCCGCCGTAAGCTGCATCCACATGAAACCAGACTCCGGCCTCATGGCAAACATTGGCAATACCTTTCAGGTCGTCGATTATTCCGGCGTTCGTTGTCCCTGCTGTAGCAACGACGGCAAAAAAACGCGATCGTTCGTCCTGAGTTAGCCCGCCTATCGTCTCGGAGAGCATCTTGCCTTCGAGCCTGCCCTCGGTATCGATCAGCATCACGTCCGCGTCGATGACCTTTGCCATTGCTTTGACAGAAGAATGGGCCCCGGCAGATGTGATAATGATCCCTCTTGCGGTCGCCTTTTCCGGTTCTTTGGCTCGCCATGCTTCGCGGGCCGTGACCATTGCCGAAAGATTCGCTTCGGTCCCACCGCTCGTGAAAACGCCGAATGCTCCGCTGGGCAATCCGGTTAACGAGACCAGCCATCTCATTGCCTCATTCTCAGCGAAGATGCATCCGGCTCCTTCCATCCAGAAAGCACCGTGGACGCTCGTTGCAGAAGTGACCAGATCAAACATCACGGCCGCCCGTGTCGGTGAGGCGGCAACAAATGCGAGATGTCGCGGATGATCGATCGGGACACTCGCTTTCACAAGTACCTCCCGAAACAATTTGAACGCGACCTCTCCGCCGATCCCTTTCTTAGTGATCGTGTCCCCGGCAAGCGACTTTAATTCCTTCTCGCTTTTCGGCATCGAAAGTGTCGGTTCCATATCGGTGATCCGACCGATCGCATACTTCATCACATCGAGTGTCATTTCAACGATATCAATATCAACGTTGTGCATAATTTCGAGAATGGTCAGAACGGAATATTACGCGAAAATACTCTCATTCAGAAAGAACTTAGGCCGAATGCTCTTTGATTAGAATAGATCGGTTTTACAGAGCAGGAACATGACCGAGGTCACATACCTCGGAACACGTTAGAAAACAATAATGACTAAGTGTATTTTCAAGATGTGATGCATTTTGCCTCACCAGCCGAAGCCTGTCTGCGGATTTTTGCCCCATCATGACCAGTCAGCCATGGTGCGATTTTCCGCATTTAGTTGGTAACCCCAATTATATCAACGTTTAGTAACCCACACCGTTTTGGCATATTGCTTGCCGTAGCCCAAGGGTCAGTTTGCGCTTCAGTGGCAAGACCGAGCCATCAGATCGGACGAGTTTAATCGACTTACACGATTCCGGGGAGGGCTAAAGGCCGCTCAACACCTCACCTTTGAGCGGCCGCCGAAATCAAATATCGTCAATTCTGAATTTATTTGATGATTCTGCCGATCTATCGACGAGCAATTCAAGATCGGTCGTGCTGCACGTCGGGGTCTCATTCTCTTTCCTGGTCTGAACAAACTTTGCCATATAAGAACTCGCCAAGAGGCTATAGCTTCACCTTGGCGAGTTCCTACTTACGTCTATTTTGCGATCCCAATGAACTCTAGCAAAAGTTCTTTACCTGCATAAAGTAATAGACGCCCTTCTTTTACCTCAAATCTGTCCGTTTTTTGCAGGCCGTCTAGAAACTGCCGCTCGATCGTCATCCGATTCTCAAATTCGCACGCCCGCATGGTTGAGATCATCTGGCTGAACTTGATCTTGGAACCAAGCGCCTCATAATTTCCCCCGAAGACGTTACAGCCCGTGTTTCCTCCCGACGTGCCTTTTGCCGGATCGAAATTCAAGAAAGGAGCGTTGCCGCCAAGATCCACGCTGGTGCCGCTGATTCTTTTCAGAATCCATTTTCGAGACGAAAGATCCATTGTAACGGGCTCCCGTTCGATCGATCGACTCTTTCGAAATACCAGGACGCTTTTCTTACCCGAAAAGAGCAATAATGCCGCACCCTCCTGTTTGATTCGGTCGGCCTTTTTCAGGGCGTTGAGGAAATCAGCCTCGGTTTCCATCGTTCCATGCCGCATACAGGCCATTTTAGTTGTGCCAACGCCGAAAGCCTTAAACCGCGTCTTTTTGAATTCGTAAGAACCAAAAAACCTGTTGCAGCCGCCGCTTCCGCTGATACGGCCCATAGATTCATCAAACTCCAAATATATCCGAGAATTTGCGACTCTCTTTCCGTTCAGTTCGTTCAATTCCCATCGCACATTTTCGATGCCGGTTTGCGCCTTTGTCGACGCGAAGCCAAAGATCACCAGCAACGCTGATATCACCATCGATAAAAGTCTTCCCTTGTTCATTTCTCTCCCTCCCAAATAGACGGCGAAAACCGATCGATCGATCCTCGCCGTCACCATCAGAACGGCCGGCGGTCTCAAATCTTGCGAACTGTCTTACAGTAAAAAGGTCTCAACGATCGAAAAGAATTGTATAATTCGGGCAGGTTTGACTCATCCGAATTTTAGCAACGGCAGCCACACCTTATTTCATCTTTGTTGCGGGAAATCTCCGTATGCCGACCGGAATCGGACAACAGGAGTAAATATGAAAAAGCGTAGTCTTATTTTCAGATCGCTGGCCTCGATCTCCTTGATCTTTCTGCTCTCGGCATCGGTTTTCGCAGATACGATCCGCCTCAAGGACGGGAGCATTATCAAAGGCAAGATCACCGGTTTCAGCGGTGGAAACTTTACGGTCGTGATCGGTGAAGGCTCTCGTCGACGCGAAATGACGTTCGCAGCTGCCGATGTTGAATCGATCATGTTCGATAGCGAACCGACCCTGGGATCTGGTGACACAGTGCCGACCAAGTCCGTGAATGTACCTTCGAGTCAACCAAAGGCCCCACAAGTCGTAATTTCCGACAATACGCCGTCAAGACCGCCCGTTGAGACAAAGAAATCTGATACACCCGCCGTTAAGCGTCAAGAACCTACTGTGACTCCGCCTGTCAGGCAAGTTTCCGGCATTAAGCCTGTAGAGGTAAATGTCAAAGTGCTTGCCGACAATACGAATAACGGGTGGACGAACTCCGGATGGGTCGTGAAGAAAGGACAGAAGAT
>CAYTDJ010000065.1:0-9450 GCA_964436265.1 uncultured Chloracidobacterium sp.
GGCTATACAAAATGGGCCATCCGATCTTCGACGTGACTCAGTCGTACGATGCTGCGACAAAAAGACTTACTCTTAACGTTAAGCAGACTCAAAAGATCGACCCGAACGACGATTACCCGCAGGTCGATTACTTTCAGAGTTATGTTGATGTCGAGATAGACGACCGCGTCGAACGGGTTTGGTTGAAGCCGCAGGCTGAGAATGTTTTCACGTTCGATGCTGCGACCCAGCCGAGGCTTGTGAACTTTGATTTCGAGCAAACTCTGATAAAGGAGATCAAGTTCGAAAAGAGCACCGACGATCTTATCTATCAAATGCTGAACGACAAGGACGTCCTCGGAAAGCGTTGGGCGATGAACGAGCTTGAGAAAAAGGCTCGGGCCGGCACGGACAAACAGAAGATAGTGTCGGCACTCTTGACGGCAATGGAGAAAGATACGTTCTGGCGTCTTCGTCGAGCCGCCCTCTCGGTGATCGCGAATATTTACTCGCCGGATCCGCAGCCCGGACAGGAGCGTCCCGCCGCGAAGATCGATGAACAATCTTTACAGGCCGTTATCAGGATGACAAAAGACGGAAACTCACTCGTCCGCGGCGATGCATTGGAACTGCTTGGGGAGACTAGAGACGCAAAATACGCCGATATGTTCATCGAGGGGCTTAATGACAAAAGCTACTCCGTCATCGATCAATCTGCTCTTGCATTGGGACGCGTGAAAGGGCCGAGGGCGATAGACGCTTTGGCGAAGCTGACGATCGGCAATTCGTGGCGTGGCCGAATTGAGATCGCAGGGCTGACCGGTTTGGCTGAACTTGGAGACAAGAAAGCATTCGATCCCGCATTTAGACTCGCGTCGGACAAGTCACGGCCATTGGGCGTCAGGCTTGCCGCGTTGGGTGTTGTAGGGGCAACAGGTAAGGGAGATCCCCGGGCTTATCCACTCATTTTCGAGCAGTTCAAACGTGCGTTTGAGGCCAACGATTTCAATGATCTCGTCCGGAGTATCGAGGCGATCATTCGTCTTGCCGATCCTCGCGGCCAGGAAGCCTTCGAAATTTTGAAGACCAAATTCAAGGATAATCCGGATATCCTGAACGGCGTTCGGTTCTATGAAACCCAGTTCAAGGCCGCGATCAAGAAATAGTGGCTGACCGGCGAGAAACGGGTCGTGGCCGATATTTGACTCAAGGCCCGTAACTACATAAACTCATAGTTTATGATGTGGTGAGTTATTGCGACTTGCGGCCACGTAAAATAAGCGGCTAAACAGCAGAGAGGTCATTAACTTATCGAGACTCTGTGCTGGAATCGGCGCAGAGTTTTTTTATATGAAGTCATTTTTCGATCTGTTGAAAGAAAAAGTGATCGTCTTTGACGGTGCGATGGGTAGTAACCTGCAGGCGTTGAACCTGACTATCGACGATTGGGGCGGGCCGGAGTTTGAGAACTGCTCGGAGAATTTGTTGTACACACGGCCGGACGCGATCGAGACCGTGCACAAGGGATTTCTCGATGTGGGCTGCGACGTGATCGAGACAAACTCGTTTGGCGGCAGCGAGGTCGTGTTGGCTGAATTCGGAATCGCCGAAAAAACCTATGACGTAAATAAGAAGGCAGCTGAACTCGCGAAGCGGCTTGCTCGTGATTATTCGACACTCGATAAGCCGCGCTTCGTTGCCGGTTCGATCGGCCCGGGGACAAAGCTCCCAACGCTTGGCCACATTACATATAAGAATTTGAAGGCCGCGTATCGCGAACAAGTTCGAGGACTTATCGACGGCGGCAGCGACATTTTGATCGTCGAGACTTGCCAGGACTTGCTGCAGACGAAAGCCGCCCTTGCCGCGATCTTTGACCATTTTGCTGCGAATAAAGTGAGACTGCCGGTGATCGCACAGGTCACGATCGAGACCTTCGGAACGATGCTGAACGGGACAGAGATCGGTGCGGCATTGACGGCGCTTCAGCCGTTTCCGATCGATGTGATCGGAATGAATTGCGGCACTGGCCCGAAGCAAATGGCCGACAGCTTCCGTTATTTGTGCGAAAACTCCCCCATTCCAGTATCCGTTTTGCCAAACGCCGGGCTTCCCGAAGTGAAAGACGGCAAACAGCACTACGATGAGACGCCGGAGAGTTTTGCGCTGCAGGTCGAGCATTTTGCGAAAGATCTTGGGGCGAATATTGTCGGCGGCTGCTGCGGCACGTCGCCAGACCACCTGAAGCTGGTCATTGAGCGTGTTGGCAATCTTTCGCCCAAACACCGGAATGCGAACCTCGCGCCCTCCGCTTCGTCAATTTATTTCCAACAGCCATACACTCAAGATGCCTCTTTCCTGATCGTCGGCGAACGCGTGAACGCGAGCGGATCTAAGAAAATGCGTGATCTGCTCGAAGCCGAAGATTGGGACGGACTCGTCAATCTCGCTAAATCGCAGGAGAAAGAGGGTGCTCATATTCTGGATGTAAACGTTGATTTCGTAGGGCGTGACGGCGTGGCGGATATGCATGAACTCGCTTCGAGATTAGTGACGAACGTCAAGATCCCTATGATGTTCGATTCGACCGAATGGGAGAAGATGGAAGCCGGGCTGCAGCATGCAGGCGGAAAGTCCATTCTCAACTCGACCAATTATGAGGATGGCGAGCCGCGATTTCTAAAAGTACTCGAACTAGCTAAGGAATATGGAGCCGCGGTTGTTATAGGCCTGATAGACGAAACGGGAATGGCCCGGACGGCGGCCGATAAGCTCAAGATCGCTCGCCGTGCATACGAACAGGCGACTGAATTTGGTATTCCTGGGCATGATATCTTCTTCGATCCGCTTGCTTTGCCTATCTCGACAGGCATTGAGGAAGACCGTAAAAATGCGGACGAGACGATAAATGCGATCAAACAGATAAAGAACGAACTGCCGGACGCGAACATCATTCTCGGTGTTTCCAACATTTCGTTCGGCCTGTCACCGGCAGCTCGAGTGGTGCTGAACTCGGTATTCTTGCACGATTGCGTCGAGGCGGGAATGAACTCGGCGATCGTCAACGCCTCAAAGATCCTGCCGCTTATTCGCTTTAACGAGCATGAGATCGACACAGCACGCGACCTTATTTATGACCGGCGAAGCTTTGACGGCAACGTCTGTACATACGATCCGTTAACTGAGTTCACCACACTGTTTGAAGGGCGTACGGCGCAGTCGATAAAACCAGACATCTCAAACCTGCCGGTCGAAGAGCGCCTGAAGGAACACATTATCGAGGGTGAAAAGATCGGTCTTGAAGATTCGTTGAAACAAGCTCTTGAGAAATATCCTCCGCTCGACATCATAAACAACATCTTGCTTGACGGCATGAAAGTCGTCGGAGATCTTTTTGGCAGCGGGCAAATGCAGCTTCCGTTTGTTCTGCAATCTGCCGAGGCTATGAAGGCCGCGGTGAAATTCCTAGAGCCGTTCATGGAAAAAGCCGATTCGACGAACAAGGGAACGATGGTGCTTGCAACCGTAAAGGGCGACGTGCATGATATCGGCAAAAATCTTGTCGATATCATACTCACGAACAACGGATACAAGGTCGTAAATCTAGGTATCAAGCAACCGATCGACGATATTTTACGCGCCGCCGAAGAAACTGGTTGCGATGCGATCGGAATGAGCGGGCTGCTCGTAAAATCGACACTAATAATGCGCGACAACCTCGAAATAATGAACGAACGGGGAATTGACGTTCCGGTCATTCTGGGCGGAGCTGCATTGAACCGAAAGTATGTGGATGCCGACCTGATCCCGCTGTATAACGGTAAGCTCTTTTATGCACGCGATGCATTCGACGGACTTCATGCGATGGATCAACTGACTACTGCGGAAGTCGTGACGGGGAGTGCCGAATCCAGGGCGGCGGCCGTTGGAGCGACGGTGACAGATACGGCTGATTCGATCGAAACTGTAACCGACGCCGAAGACCTTGTGGGCGAAGATGCGAAGTTGGGAACCGTTGCCGCTAGAGTTTCGACGCGTTCGGCAGGCGACACTACGCACATAACTCGATCAGATGTTTCGACGGGAGTTCCGATTCCAAGGGCTCCTTTCTACGGCTCAAAGGTGGTAGAGATCACAGATCTTACAAAGGTCTTTGCATTCATAAACGAAACCGCGTTGTTCAAGGGGCAGTGGCAGTTCAAACAAGGTAAGAGGTCGGCCGAAGAATATCAGCAGATACTCGACGAGACCGTGTATCCGAAATTTGCCGAAATAAAGGCTCAGGCGATACGTGAAAAACTGCTCGAAGCAAAATTGGTTTATGGCTATTTCCCGTGTCAGTCGTCCGGTAACGATCTGATCATTTACCAGGGCGATGAAAAGACGGAACACCTGCGATTTACTTTCCCGCGTCAACCGCTCGAGCAACGCGGCGGCAAGAATCTCTGTCTTGCTGATTATTTCGCGTCGGTCGATTCCGGAAGGATGGATGTTGTTGCGTTTGATCTGGTCACGATGGGTCGACGGGCTAGCGAACATTCTGCCGAGCTTTTCAAGTCGGATAATTATCAGGACTACTTGCTGTTTCACGGCCTTTCGGTCGAATCAGCTGAGGCTCTTGCCGAAATGTGGCATAAACGCATTCGTGAAGAACTCGGTATCGCGGAGAATGATTCGCCCGAATTGGCAAAGCTCTTTCACCAGGGCTATCAGGGCTCGCGTTACAGCTTCGGATATCCCGCATGTCCGAATATTGAAGATCAGACGAAGCTCTTCGAACTTCTTCAGCCTGAAAGAATCGATGTGACGTTGACCGATGAGTTTATGCTCGACCCCGAGCAATCTACGTCGGCGATAATCGTGCATCATCCGGAGGCTAAATACTTCAATATCGATTAAGACGTGAAACGACGGATCATTCTTTTGGTCTTCTGTGTGGCCGCCTCGTTGGGGACGATCTACTTCGCCCTCTGGTACTCCGGTTTTCTTGAGGAGCGAGCGTGCATCAATCGCGGCGGCGAATGGGTCCGAGTTCGCAATATGTGTGTGGATCGCTGATTAATCATGCCGCGAATCATCTGCATCTCGGATACGCATAACTGCAACGAACGGATCGAAGTGCCGGATGGAGAAATACTTATCCACGCTGGTGATGCCACAACGGTCGGGACTGAGGAACAGATCGGACGATTCAACGATTGGTTTGCTTCGCTGCCGCATCCGCACAAAGTTTTCGTTGCGGGAAATCACGACTGGCTATTCGAGAAAGATAACGACAGAGCTCGAAGTCTTCTTGATCCTGCGATCGTATATTTGCAAGACTCGGCGATTGAGATAGATGGCCTCAAGATCTACGGGTCGCCGTGGCAGCCGAGGTTTTTCGACTGGGCGTTCAATTTGAATCGCGGGCAGGAGATGGCCGAGAAATGGGCGATGATACCGGATGACATCGATATCCTCATCACGCACGGCCCGCCGTATGGCATTCTTGATCTTGTGCCTCGAAGTGGCTGGGACGAGAACACGGGCTGCGAAGAGCTTCGAAAACGGGTCGAGAAAATAACAAAAGTCGGGCGCCTGAAACTCCACGTCTTCGGCCACATCCATTGCGGCTATGGAGTCCATGATGACTTCGGCGTGAAGTTCGTCAACGCTTCGACTTGTGACGAGCAGTACGGTCCGACGCAACCGCCTATTGTCATTGACCTTTGAAGTTAACGGAATAATTGGGAAGTGATTTGTGGTAAATGAGAAGTTGATCTCCGTTTGCTAAAATATCGCTTCGCCTATGTCGGAGGAATTAGTCGAAATATCTAAAGATCAAGCATTGGTTGAATCAGCTGAAGCGTCATTGATGCCGACGGCGGAAGAGATCAGTGTGCTTCGGCCGATCGAGCGGGCGGGATTCAAGCTGGCGAGAGCTATGAATTTTGGCGTCTGGAAGCGATTCTGGACGTTTTGCCAACGGCATATCGGATCGCTTTGGATCTTCCTCGCGACGTACAATTTGATGAATGTTTTCGGTATCGAGAATGTTCAGAATTCCGATCCGACACGACCGCTTATCCTGGTTGCCAACCATCGCTCGTTCTTTGATATGTACACGGTTTCGAGCGTGATGTTTCGCCGGACGACGCGTCCGATCACACTCTTTTTTCCGGTAAGGGCGAGGTTTTTTTACGATAGTCCGATCGGCTGGTTCGTCAATCTGGTGATGGGCTGGTGGTCGATGTATCCGCCTTTTTTTAGGGAAGAGGGTGAGGGAGAAAAACGCAGGTTCGATAAGTTTTCCGTACGCGAACTGATACGTATTTCGTCAAGTGGTGAAGGTCACATCATCGGCTTTCATCCCGAAGGAAAACGAAACCTTAACGACGACCCTTACAGCTTTCTCCCAGCGCAGCCGGGCATCGGGAAAGTGATCCTGAATGCAGATCCTCAGGTCATTCCGGTCTTCATCGCCGGATTAGGCAATGATCTTCCGAAACAAATATTGGGAAACTGGACTGGCGGAGAAAAGGTAAGGATCTGGTTTGGCGAGATCATCGATCTTAGCGGTTTTCACGGGAAACGCGATTCGCTCAGGACCCACAAAGAGATCTCTGATTTTCTAATGACAAAGATCGCAGACTTGGGTGAAGAAGACCGCGAATGGATGAGAAGTTAGCCCTTTTTCCCGAGTTCTACGGCGCGTTTATAAGCCGCATGGATCGCTTTGGAAAGCACAGTTCGAAGGGTTCCTTTTTCCATCTGGTAGATCGCCTCGGCGGAGGTTCCGCCAGGTGAGGTGACCATGTTTCGCAGTTCTGCCGGATGTTTGTGCGATTCCATCGCGAAAAGCACGGAACCGAGCATAGTTTGCTGCACGAGTTCTTTAGCGATCTCGCGTGAAAAACCGAGATGCACGCCCGCGTCGGTCATCGCTTCCATGACCATGAAAGTGTAGGTCGGTCCGGTCGCACTTAAGCTCGTTGCCATATCGATCATATTCTCGGTCTCGACATGAAGTTCCTTTCCAAGAGCTGAAAGCATGGTTCGGACAAGCTGTTTGTGCGAGTCGTCAACCGATTCTGAACATGTCCAGACGGTCATTCCCTTGCCGATCTGAGACGGAGTGTTCGGCATCGCCCGCACGACAAGTTTACTGTTCAGTTCCTCCCATAACTTTTCGAGACGCGCTCCCGCGACGATCGATATGACAAGTTGCTCAGGTTTTACGACACCTTTTAGTTCATTCAAGACGCCATTTATCCGCTGAGGCTTAACGCATATGATAACTATGCCGTCGTCCGGCAAGGACTGAACCGCATCCAAATTGCGTTCGAAAGTTTCTATCCCGTACTTGTCCGCAAGATCTTTCCTTCGGTCACCTCGAGGATGGCTCGCGACGATCTGTGAAGGGTTAACGATCTCTTGTCGCAGTAATCCTGCCGCCATCGACTCTGCCATTACGCCGCAGCCGATAAACGCGAGTTTCGAATTTTCAGAGATCTTGTTTTCCATCGGGTTCATTCGTAGCTCAGGGCTTCGACGGCGTCGAGATTTGCCGCACGCATGGCGGGATAAAGGGCGCCGATCGCTCCGCCGATGAGTCCAACGACAAGGGTAATGATGAGAACCACAGGACTCATCTCGACCTCGAGTGTGGTCACTCGCGTCAGCACATATCGCGTCACGAAAGTAAGTACGACGCCCAACACCACGCCAAAAAGGCTTAACAGCATTGCTTCCTGGGTAATGATCCACGCGATCTTAATATTGCTCATCCCGAGCGATTTCATAATGCCGATCTGCCGCGTACGTTCCGTGACGGTCGTATACATCGTCAGCAGGATCACAAGTGCGCTGATCACGGCCGCAACTCCGATAAAGACATTTAGAAACACGTTTAAGGCAGGGAATCCCTGCATATAGAGTTCCTCGATCTCGCTTGTGAGCAGGATCTGGTTCTCGGGAAAAGCATTGTGGAGTCGTTCGGCGATCTGTTTAGCGTCCTGACCGTTGGTGATCTTTATCAAAAAGGCAGTGGTCTTTCCTTCGCCCCCAAGCTGGTCCTGCATCGTTGCAAGCGGGATCTTAATTCTGGCACCTGCGGCCGGCTCGTATGTGCCGACGATCGTAAATTCACGTTCGTAGAGCTTGATCCGCTGGCCAACCTTATATTTCTTTTGCCGCTGAAAACCGGTATCAATGATCGCTTCATCGCCTTTTCCGGTTAACGGCTTACCTTCGATGATCCGGATGCCGACAACCTCAGAATACTCGTCATAATTTATGCCGTCCAAGAGTCGGTTGCCCGTGTTATTGTCATCAGCAGCAACAGAATTCTGTCCGAGTGAAACAACCTTTTGAATGCCGCCGACCTTTGCAATATCTTCGGCAAGGGAGACTGGCAGCCTGAAACTCTCTGATCCACTAAGTCCAAGCGTTCCCGATGCACGAAACATGATCTCCGCACCTACATTGCCTTCGCGTTTTCCGCGTTCACGCATCGTTCCGTTCGACAGGCCAACTGTAAAGACGATAAGCAGCACGCCGACGGCAATGCCGAGTACGCTGACCAGTGTCCTGGCCGGACGGTGCAACATGTTAGAAAAAACCAGTGAATCCATTTATTGCTGTTATTTCCCCGGCGATGCCGTATTGGCATTCGAGTTGGCGTTCGGATCGGTGTTTGACTTCTCCTTCTCCATTTCGTCGGCTGGTTTCCACCCAGCCTTCCTTAAGATCTCGATCGCGTACTTGACCGGAACGGCCATATTAGCTGCCGTATTCTCTGTAAAAACGCCAAAATTCACGCCGATCACCTTTCCGCTCTGGCCGAATAACGGGGCACCAGACCCGCCTTCGGCAGTCTTTGCGTCATGAACGATACGGCGCGTATCGAGATCGGTGATCGCGCCTTGGGTTGTCAACGGTACGATCTTTTTTGACTGTGCCAGGAAATTGATCAGATTCTGCCTTGAATTTCCAAAACGGGCATTTATCGATTTCGCTTCGTCATCATCGACCATTGCCAGAAGCCGATCAGGTCCACTCGGGTATCCCATCGTGACCACGCTTTTGCCGATCGTCGCCGCTTCGCTGTCGCCTTCGAGCGGTAGAGAGGGGACATCCGAGGGAAGCTGTTCCGTATCGATCGTCGCGACCGCGACGTCTTCACGTACGGCCAGTTCCTTTATCTTCAATGTAAAGGGCTGCGGGTAATTAGGAAAGTAGATCACCAATCGTTTTATCCGAGCGCGTCCGTTGTAGTCGCGGATCATTGTCTTGACGAGGTCATCTTCGGTCCATGGTTGCAGGACATGTTTATTCGTGACAACATAGCCGCCGCCGACGTGAAATCCGGTTCCGATAAAGTCGTATTCGACGGGGCTTCCGGTCCCTTCGGTGGTCAAGCCTAGAGCAGGGCCGGGGGGCACAGAGACGGCGTCTTCGGACGGAGTGGGTTCATACGGATTAGCCTGAGCC
>CAYTDJ010000066.1:0-9437 GCA_964436265.1 uncultured Chloracidobacterium sp.
ATTCGTCACTGCCTGCGGAAGCCGGTTTAGTGAACGATAGTGTTCCGTTTGCCGCGATGTACAATGCTGTGTCCTTGCCCGTTGTCGGTTCGTACGTATCGAACGAACGCCATTCATGCGAACCTGTGTCAAAGAGATTCACTTCCTTGATCGTCGAAATATCTCCCGTACCTTTCAGGAAATAATTGAAGAACGGCACCTCCAGATTCTTGCGGTAATATTCTCCGGTCTTCTGCGTGAAATATGCCGTGCCTAGCCAATCGCCGTCGTTTCTTGACCAGCCGCCGTGGTCCCAGGGGCCGACGACCAGCACATTAAAAGTCCCGGGATTCTGTTTCTCTATGTACTCGTAAGTTCGTAGAGCGCCGTAGAGGTCTTCATTGTCGTACCAGCCGCCTACAGTCATGGTCGCGCATTTTACGTTCTTCAGCTTCGTGAGAATATTGCGGTCTTTCCAGAACTGATCGTAGTTTGGGTGAGCCATCATGTCGTCCCAAAACTTGATCCGCGTACCAAGAGCGGTCTGGTAATAGTCGGCAGTTTCCTTTAGCCCGCCTAGTTGCAGATAAAAATCGTAACCGTCCTGCGTGTTCCGCCCGTTCCACGGCTTCATATACGATCCGTTGTTAGTCGGCTGCGGCCTGTCTTGCCCGAAACCCTGAAAGAACGAGTAATTTTGCGCGAGGAATAAAGCTCCATTGTGATGCATATCATCGCCGTGAAACCAATCGCTCACGGGAGCCTGCGGCGAACAGGCCTTTAGAGCCGGATGCGAATCTATCGATCCCGCCGAAGTGTAGAATCCCGGATACGAAATTCCGTAAGTTCCCACTTTGCCGTTGTTGTTCTCAACGTTCTTTATCAGCCATTCGATCGTGTCGTACGTGTCGGTAGATTCGTCGATCTGCTGCGGAGTGCGATTTTCTATGTCAGGACGGACGTCCTCGAATTTGCCTTCGCTCATCCATCGCCCGCGAACGTCCTGATATACAAATATGTAGCCTTCGCGTGCGAAGAGAGCGTCGGGGCCAAGGCTCGTTTTCATCTGTTCGCCGTATGGCGCGACCGTGTAAGGCGTCCGGTTCAGCAATATCGGATAGGTCTTCGACTTGTCCTTCGGTTCGTAAATTGACGTGAATAGTTTGACGCCGTCCCTTACCGGGACCATCACCTCGCGTTTTGTATAGTTCGCCTTAATGTACTCGCCAAGGTCGGTTTGGATAGATACTTGTTGCCCAAACGACACCACCACGAGCAAAGTCGTTAAGATACCGAGAAGATAGGATCGTGTACGCATAGTTGACTCCAATAAAGAACGGATGGAAAAGGCGCCTATATTTTCTCGCAATCGGAGCGCAAAACAAAGCGTGTTAATGCAATCATGGAATCTCAGATCACAAGTGGTTGCTGAGGGGTGCGGTATCGATACGTTACCGGACCTAAGTGCATCATTGAGAGTCAGTCAAATTAAAATCGAGGCAGGAATAGGCGTTCCGCACTACTTTCTCATTTCAGAGATCATGTCGGCGATCGTTCGTTTGAGATGGTCGGTCACGGCAGTGTAAACGCCTTCACTTTTCATTCCAATTTCTTGGTCAGGTTCATACGATTCGCTGGAACCCACCGCAAGAGTCAAAGGTCTTAATTTGGTTTCGATCACGTCTCTTGCATAAAACGGCTCGCCGATACGGATCTTTACCTTTGCAGGACGGATCTTCCAAGAGCGTCGGGCCCAAACGTTCTGAAGACCGTCGAGTGCCACGGGAACGATCGGCAGGTCGAGTTCGGTCGCAAAAATAGCCGCTCCTTTCTTGAACTCGTGCAAATTGCCGTCAAATGCCCGTTCGCCTTCTGGATAGATATTAAGGATCTTTCCATGTTTCAGGCCTATCGCACCGGCCTTCATTGCCTTCATCAACTGAGTGTCCTGATCGATCGGGACGACATTCAGCATTCGGGCCACAAACTGCATTATCCGTCCTTTAAAGAACATACTCGCACCGACATGAAAGATATTGCGGAAGACAGCAAGCGGATAATTTGAGCAGAGAACGAACGGATCCAGAAAACTCTGATGGTTAGGGCAGATAAGGTAAGGACGGTCGAGTTTTTTTATGTTTTCGAGTCCGGAGACCTCAAGCCTCATGAAAACGCGGCAGAACAAATTGAATGAGCGGTAAACAAAATACGCAAAGGTCACAAATATAGGCCGGTTCTTGAGCACCGCTTGAACCTCGGGATAATCTTCGTCAGCTTCCTTAATGATCTTTGACCAGTTAAGGTCGGCGCTTATATCAGCGTCGTTTTTGGCCGCTGCTTGTCCGGCGGGAGTTTGCGAAACCAGCTCAATGATGTTTCTTACGGTTAATGCTGCAGCAGCCTGGTCGGCAGTGAATTCGGTTTCGAACGCCTCTTCAAGGGCTGCGAATACCTCGGCCCTTGCGAGGGAATCGAGGCCGAGATCGATCTCCAGATTCATTTGCGGATGGACCAGGTCCAAGTCTTTCGCGTTGCCCTTGATGACTCCAACGACTGCTCGTGCAATGTTCGATTCGAGCAGTGCCGCATCAACCGGAGCGAGTTCCCAAGTCTTTTTCTCGGCCGTGCTCGAAGGGATCACGCCGCTCTCGATCTCTTTCTTAAGGGCGAAGCGTTTGATCTTACGTGTCGCAGTTCGAGGCAGCGGTTCGGCCCGAACAATGTAATCACGAACACGCTGATATTCGGGCAGTTCGCGGCCCAGATTGTCCAAAGCGTAGCGGATCGCTTCCTTTGAATTAGCTATCTTCGCCTGTTTCAGGTATTCGAAATCCGGTATGACGACGGCGACGAGTTTTTCCGCTCCGGCTCGAGATTCGCTCTCGTCAGCGATCCCGATGATTGCAAGTTCTTCAACCTCCGGTGCCTTGAGATAATGAACCTCAAGATCTTCAGGGTGTACATTCTTGCCGGAAGGAAGCACGATCACGTCCTTTGCTCGTCCGACAATGTAAAGGTGGCCGTCCTTGTCGATCCGACCCAGATCGCCGGAGTGAAACCAGCCGTCTTCAGTGAATGCCTCAGAGGTCGCTTGTGGATTACGGTAGTAACCGCTAAAGACCATTTCGCCCTTGATCAGAACTTCGCCTACGCCCTCTGCGTCGGGTTTGTCGATCTTAATTTCGGCGTTGAACATCGGCTTTCCGACCGATCCAATTCGATTGTCATCTACATAGGTTGCTGTGGCGGCTCCGCTTGTTTCGGTGAGCCCGTAGCCCTGGAGGATTGTGAATCCGAGTCTATGAAAATCGATCGCTACCTCTTCATCAAACCGGGATCCGGCAGAGATCGCTATCCGCAATCTTCCGCCAAAGGATTCGTGTACCTGTCCGAACATTCTGTGTCCGAGATTTACGCCGATCGTGTCCCTCAGCATCCCGTTCGCTGCAAGCATGACTTTGAAAAGCGTTTGCACTGCCTTTGGCTTTGAATCAACCGAGTCGAAGATCTTTTTGTGAAACAAGTACCAGAGTCGCGGAACCGTAGTAAGGATCGTCGGCTTGAATTCCTTCATCGCGTTGCCCAATTCGGCAGGCGAAAGTTCCTTCAGATAGCCGACTTCGCAGCCGTAAGTCGTAGCGACCCAGAGATTCACTATCTGAAGATAGGCGTGAAACAGCGGCAAAAGGCTGAGGATCTTCTCCTTATCGGAAAGCTGCAAGACCCGATTGATGCCGTCTAGTTCGGCGACGATATTGCCGTGCGTTAGAGGAACTCCTTTAGGTGTCCCCGTTGTGCCGCTCGTATAGATGAGCAGCGCGATATCGTCCCCTGCAGCCTTAGGTGTTTCGGATGCGTAGCTTTCCGGGTAATTTGTGGCTGCCCATTCGGAAAACGGTTGAAAACCGTTGGTCGAATCTTCGGGCAAATTCCAAACAACCGCGGGAATACTGCGGCCAAGACGTTCCTCGATCTGTTTGAACTTATCTACCACCTCAGGACCAATGAACGCGAACTTGGCTTCGGAATTCTCAATGAAGTTCGTGATCGTTTCGATCTCGCCATGCGGGTCAATGGGTACACAAACCGAGCCGTGGTAGATAGCCGAAAGATAAGCGATCGCCCAGCACGGATGGTTCTCACCGATCAGAGCGACGCGGTCGCCGAAGGCTACGTTTTCCTGGCCAAGCCTGTAAGCTACGGAACGGATCTGATCAAGGGTTTGGCCAAACGTGTAGACTTGCGAATCGTCGCCTACGATCCGCATCGCAGTCATGTTGCTTCGAGATTCGAACGAATCGATCAGCCGTTTACAATAGGAATCTGCCATTCGTGGTCTAAGAGGCTATCAATGTATTGGCAAGATCACGAGCCTGAACACGTATCTCCGGGATCGCTGTCGATTCCCACAAGATACCTTTTAAAGCCGTTCCCAAAGTGTACAACACTTCTGACGGATTTCCATCACTATCCAACAGCCTTCCATTCGGCGTTGCGTCGAGACCAAATCGTAGATCGTCGCAGCGAATGCGGCCCGCGTTCAGAAGATTTTGAACGAGCGGTGCGTCGATCTGGTCGAACCGGCTCTCCGAGCCGATGCAGTTTATGATCACGTCCGCATGGGCATAGTGTTCTACACCCACTGTGGTGTAGCGAACGTCATAGCCGACCCCGGGCTCCCACGAGATTCTTTTCAGTCGTCCTTTCAATATCTGAAGTTGTCCAGTTCCGCGGAGCTCGTCGATCATTTCGGCCGCTTCCGGAGCCATCCGGTGTCGTGCAACATTCCAGTAACGGCTCAGATGTTGCATGAAATACTTCTTTTCGGCGAGGGGAAGGTCGAGCCACGTCTTTTGGGCGATCGGCCTTAGGCTGTCGATTACTGCCCGCCAATCACTGCCGTCGGCATGCGCCTTTTCAGTATGTGTCCTCACGGATCTTAGGATGTCGGTAATTCGTGTCTTGCCTTTGATCTCATCCGCGAAGGTCGGATAAGAGAAACCCAACTTGTGAACCGCGGGCAACAGGCCGCGGGTCGAAATAGCATTGATCGTCCCGCGATGGCCGAGGCGGTTCAACTGCATCGTGATGTCGACCATAGAGAGACCTGTACCCACGATCAATACCGAATCATCGTTGCCGATGCTATCGAATATGTCCGCCCGCCATGGGTCTTGAAAATACTTTGGTGATGAAATAAATGCCTGATCAGCGACGCTAGGATGCGGGGGAAGGAAATTGCCGAACGCGAGAGCTACTTGTTCGGAATAAAGCACGTCACCGGACCGAAGATGCACGTGGGCTTTGTTACCTTCGAAAAGAATATCGACGGCTTCGTCGTCATAGACATTGAGTGCGACATTATTGGCTTTCTTCTTGTTTGAATCCTCCAGACATTCACGCAGATACTCGCCGAATATTCTACGAGGAACAAACGATGACGGTTCATAACTTAGCCCATTTGTGCACAGCCATTTATAGAAATGTTCAATGTCGTCGGGAAAAGCACCCATTTTCGCGGCGGGTACGTTCAGCAGGTGAACGTCCTGTTCGGTCGAGAAAGCGACGCCGCGGCCGATGATCTTGCGCTTTTCGACAAGATTTATTTCGAGCCGCCGATCGCCTTGATAACTCAACAAGTTTATCGCGAGCAATGTCCCGCTGGCTCCGCCGCCGATTATGGTTATTCGTTTCATTCGATCGAGCCTCCAAACAAAACTAAGGTTCAAGTCGAAGGTACCGAAGATACACAAAGAGGTCGTGAAGCACACACTTCACGACCTCTCGGCATCGGATCTCGTGTCCTTCTTCGTGGTTGCCTACGAGGTTAGCTGACGGGCTGGAAGCGAAGAAGTCTTTCTCTGAATATCAGATTAGCCCCTGTTCCGAACAGTACGGAATCGAATTGGATCCCCCGCGTTGTTTAAACAACTTCGGCAATTGAGTTTTGTTGAGTTTACGAAAAACACGGACGAAAACGCAAGAAGAATTATTTCACGGGCGGTACCCGGACTTTCAACGCCTTGGGCACGACTTCGTAAACTGCGGGGAGCATTCCTAATAGTTCACCATCGACTTCAATGTGGACCTCATCCCCGTCGTTGAGCGGACGTGCCTCGATACGTTTGGCGAGTTTGTCTTTGACCTCTTTCAAACTCAGGTGTGAACCGCGATAGAGCGTGTAGGCATTAAGAAGGATCTTGGCAGTGTTGATGTCGCCAATATTAATTACGTCAAGAAATCCGTCGGCGATCTTAGCATCGGGCGCTATCATCATCCCGCCACCAAAGTATCGTGCGTTTGCCACACAGAAGTTGACCGTAGAAAGCGATTTTTCGTCGCCGTCATCGAGCTTGACGTGGACATTTGTGGTCGCGAGGCCAGCGACTTCCTGAAGTGTCGAAAGGGCAAAACTCGCCCGTCCTCGTACCGTGTCGAGGGGCAGCCATTTGAGTGAAGTCGAACCTTTAACCCGTTCGATGATCGAAGCCGCAAGTCCGAATGACGAGACATTCAGAAAGTAACGGCTTTCGGTTTCACCCTTGTGATTTAGGTATGTGATCTTTCCGACGTCGATCGCTTCGGTTCTCCCTTCGCGGAGAGTTCGTGCGGCCTCGCGAAGCTCGGTCGGAATACCAAGTGTACGGCGAAAATCTCCACCAGTACCTGAGGGGAAGATGCCCAATTCGCAGTCCGTTCCCGATTCGATGATGCCGTTGGCGATCTCGTTGATCGTTCCGTCACCGCCGCAGGCGATGATGAATCTCCGGCCCTCTACCGCCGATCGTCTGGCCAGTTCTATTCCGTCGCCGGGGCCTTTTGTAAACGCGACCTGAAACGGGCCAAAATGGGTCCGGAGATCGCTAGCAATAGACGACCAATTATCGCGTGTCGCGCCGGATGCGGATTTAGGATTTACGATGATAAGAGGAAGCATCAGTTATTAAAGAACATCGTACGATTTTCTTTTACAAAGTCTGTGATCGATTTGATCGTCGTTTTGTCGGCAAGTTGGAAATTTGCGTCCTCTCGCGTGGTGAATGTCTTGCCTGTGTTTACATAGACCATGTTCTCATTATATGGGGCGTTCTTCGCGCTGCACTTTCCAACAACGATGATGTCCGTGAGTCGGTCCTCGTTGAGATCCTGAAAGGCAACCGCCTCTACCCAACATCCGGATGTCACGCCATTGAATTGCGACGGGAAATCAAATGCCTTTTTTTCGTTCTTGTATATCGCAAAACTCGACTCTAGGGGCGGGTCATCACCGTATTCGGGGTCGAATGAAGTAACGAAACACGATTGCTTGAACGGTTCGAAATCGAACGCGAAGGTTTGCTTTCTATTAACCTTGAAGTTACCCGTTTTTGTTTCAAGGCATTTTAATGTCGCTGATCTTCCGGCGGCCTCTTCGACGCCTGTTTCCGCCGGACTGACCGGAGTCGCAGAGATCGAGGGCACGGGAGACGGAGCCGTATTCTGAACCTTTTGGGTATTTTCGAACTTGCATGCTGACACGAGCGGCAAAAGAAGGACAAAGGTAAATGAAATGGACCTGAACATAAAGATTTGCACGGCAACAATTGGTTTACAGGTTTTCGAATCGATAGTCAAAAAAGAATATCGGAGCCCCGTTCAGCAACGAAGCTCCGAAGTGCCAATTGATCTATATTCAGCGATACATCCCAGCGACTGCCGATTCCACTAATGATCCTCCACGCAAAGAACGGGCTGTCCACGGCATCTCTTTCGAGGCCTTAGCCATGAACGATTCAATGTCAGCGATCGAACGCGGCAGTTTTCCGGTCATCCATTCGACACCGGTTTCGGTCACAAGCATGTCATCTTCGATTCGCACGCCGATATTCTTATATTTCTCAAAGATCGGCCGGACTTTCTCTTTGTAGGCTTTGTTTTCGGGTGTGTCCGGCAAATTATCTAGTGCGTCTTCGCGGATATAGATTCCGGGTTCGTTGGTGAACACCATGCCGGCTTTCAGCGGAGCTCCGTATCGGCCGACATCATGGACATTCATCCCAAGCCAGTGGCCAAGACCATGAATGAACCAATAGCTGACCTGGCGCGAGTTCTTGTCCGTCACCAGTCCCAGCTTGAACAATCCGTCATTGATCGTATCTCTGGCTATCTGGCTAAGCTGGGCAAAGCTGACGCCCGGTTTGGTAGCTTTCGCAACCGCTTCTTGTGCATCGTAAACGATCTGATAGATCTCAGCCTGTTCCTTCGTGAATTTCCCATTTACCGGATAGGTCCTGGTTACATCGGCCGTGTAGTGTTCGTACTCGGCTCCGACATCCATCAGCAAAAGCTGTCCTTTTACTACCGGGCTCTGCGATTCCACATAATGCAGCGTTGTAGCGTTAGATCCGCAGCCTACTATCGAAGGATAGCCCCAGAAATCTGCGTTGCGGCGTCGGAACGTGTATTCTACTTCGGCGTGCACTTGATATTCCCATTCGGCGCGACCAACCATCGCCATAGAACGCATTTGAGCTTCTGTCGTTATGTCGATCGCATGCTGAAGCATCTTCAGTTCATACGGTGACTTGATATGCCTAAGCTCCGCAAACATCGGCTGTGCATTCTCGACCTTGACACCTGCGAGCTCTTTTGAAAATTCGTTTTCTACGCGGTATTCACGCGCACCGTCTCGGTCTTGAGGACTGTCGGGCAATAGAAGGTAGATCGTCCCGGCCGTGCCGGCGATAGCCGCAGATCCGTCTTTGGCCGAAAACGTCTCCTTTGCCTTCAAAGCCTTGAAAAAAGCGTCACGTTCCGAGGCATCAACCAAAGTCTTCAGGCCGGAGACCTTCATTGCCTCTTCCCTCGAATACATCTTTCCTTCCCAAGCTTCACGAACCGGAATGCGTTTTGGAAGAAAAAGCGTTTCTGCGATGTTTCCACCGTTCTTTGTTATCACCAGCGTAGCGCCGTCCTGCTTTAGGCCCGTAAGATAATAGAGGTTGTTCTCCTGCCGGTAAACATAATCGACATCGTTCGTATACAGCCGCGGCTCCGCAGAAAACAGGATCATCATGCTGTTGTCCGCCATTGCTGCCGCAACTGCCGCACGGCGTTTCGCGAGCTCCGTCTGGCGTTCCGTGTCTGAAAACTTAGGCGACGGCGGTGCCTTCAGAATTGCCGGCGATGCCGCGGCGTCGGCAAGTGACCGAATCGGGGATGCGGTCAGTATGACCGCGAATAAGATCAGGAATGAAAGCATTTTCATTATCGTTTTACCTCTATCTGAATGTCTTTTGATGTCTGATTGCCGAAAAAATCTGCCGCGAATACCCGGATCGTGTAATTTCCAGGTTCAACTGTGGCCGTTTCAAGACGGCCTTCGCCATACCCGGCGTTAGACAACCGATTGGTGACGATGTAACTGAATATCGTCTCACCGGTCGCCCCCGACCTGCTCCCATTGGCATAAACGGTTC
>CAYTDJ010000067.1:0-9395 GCA_964436265.1 uncultured Chloracidobacterium sp.
ATCGACCTTTCAAAGATGACCGTAATGCCGGGCTTCACAGATTCGCACGTACATATAACCGGCCAGGCTGGCGGCGACTATTACGAAACTCTGTTTCGCCGCAACGTGATGGACGAAGCCGTGTCCGCTCATATTTATGCAAAACGCACGCTGGACGCCGGCTTTACGACCGTTCGAAGTCTTGGCTCCGGCCCTTTTGTTGACATCGCACTGCGAAACGCGATCAACCGCGGCGATATTCCCGGCCCGCGAATACTTGCGGCAAATATGTACATTGGTTCGACCGGCAGCCACGGCGATCTAACGGGCTTTTCACCCTGGCTCGGCGACCGCACACCGCCCGAGATGTCGGCCATCGCGGACGGCGTTGAGGAAGTAAGGAAAAAGGTGAGGTACCTCATAAAATACGGTGCCGACGTGATCAAGTTCGGCGCGACAGCAGGTGTTCTCACAGAAGAAGCGAGCGTAGGAGCTCCTCAATATTCACAGGAAGAGATGAATGCGATCGTCGCCGAGGCGCACCTTCACGGCATCAAGGTGACCGCCCATGCTCACGGTGCCGAAGGCATCAAGATGGCGATAAGAGCAGGCGTTGATTCGATCGAACACGGAAGCTTTCTCGACGATGAAGGCATCCGAATGATGAAAGAACGCGGAACGTATCTTTCCGCCGACATCTACAACGACGACTATATCCTTGCCGAGTACGCCAAATTCAATACGCCGCAGGTGATCATCGATAAGGAAAAACTTGTAGGCCGTGTGCAGCGTGAGAACTTCAAGAAAGCGGTGCAGGCCGGCGTAAAGATCGCTTATGGAACGGACGCAGGGGTTTATCCGCACGGCTGGAACGGAAAGCAATTCGCGAAGATGGTCGAATGGGGAATGACGCCGATGGGCGCCATTCAAGCCTCCACGGTCAGTAATGCAGATCTTTTCGGCTGGAGCGATCGAATCGGTTCGATCACCGCCGGCAAGTTTGCCGACATCGTCGCGGTCGATGGCGACCCGCTGCAGAACATCAGCATCCTCGAAAAGATCGGCTTCGTGATGAAAGGCGGCGTCGTTTACAAGGGCGGCGCGGCAAAATGATCGACATCGTTCGTACGGCCGAGGACAACGCAGATTTTCTGTCTCTGGTCGAATTGCTCGATGCCGAACTTCGAATCCGCGACGGCGAGGAGCATGGTTTCTATGCTCAATTCAACAAACCGGTCGGCCTCGGCGGTGTCGTGATCGCTTTCGATGATGGCGAACCAGTGGGCTGCGGTGCGTTTAAGAGGTACGAAGAAGGCGTCGCCGAGATCAAGCGAATGTATGTAAAACCGGAAAGCCGCGGACGCCGGATCGCGGCTTTGGTTTTGGCGGAACTTGAAAGCTGGGCGGCCGAATTAGGTTTTACAAAATGCATTCTCGAGACGGGACACAAACAGCCCGAGGCAATCGCGCTTTACAGACGCGAAGGCTACAGTGTGATCCCAAACTACGGGCAGTATGTTGGTGTCGACAACAGTGTCTGCCTGAAAAAGACCCTTTGATCCCGCCCTCATTTGATTATCTACGATTATATTTCATTCGAAAAGACATAAGTAAGGCTGAAATTATGATTCTGATCAGTTTTGGCCGCCGAGTTGTGCGCTATAGTACCCGCAGTTAAATTCACATTCTCGCTCTGCTATTTGAGCGGCAGGAGAAATCAATGAAAAGACTCTGGATAATTTTTGCGGCTATATTTTTAGGTTCTTTTGCGATCTTGGGCTGGGTAGGCTCCGAGATATTTCGTCAGGTCCCGCCGATCGCCAAGAGTGTTGTCGCCGCGGACGGCAAGGTCTTGATCGCCGACGGCGAGATATCAGACGGGCAAAACGTTTGGCAAGCAATGGGCGGAATGCAGGTCGGTTCCGTTTGGGGACATGGTTCATATGTTGCACCGGACTGGACGGCTGATTACCTTCACCGCGAAGCCCTCTTCATATTGGATAAATGGTCGACCGCTGAAAACGGCAAGCCTTATGCTCAGGCGACCGGCGAGCAGCAGGCGGTACTCAAAGAACGGCTTAAGAGGCTGCTTCGTACCAATACCTACGATGCGTCGTCCGAAAAAATAACTATCGACCCGATCCGCGCCGAGGCGTTCAAAGAGATACTTGCACACTATACTGATGTCTTCTCGAACGGCAGCTCTGATTACGCCATCCAAAAAGGGGCGCAGTCAGATCCTGAAAAACTTCGAAAATTGACCGCCTTCTTTTTCTGGACATCGTGGGCTTCGGCGACAAATCGCCCCGGCAACACGATCTCTTACACAAGCAATTTTCCGTCAGAACCGTTGATCGACAATGTGCCGACCAGTTCGGCGATCGTTTGGACGGGCGTTAGTGTGATCATGCTGATCGCCGGTATCGGAGCGATGGTTTGGTTTTACGCCGGCTGGAACAAGCATGCGGATCATGTGGGAGCGCCGGATTCCGATCCGTTGGTCGGAGCGCCGCTTACACCTTCACAGAAAGCAACGGTCAAGTATTTTCTCGTCGTCTCGCTGCTCTTTCTTTTGCAGATCGTAATGGGAATAATCACGGCGCACTACGGCGTCGAAGGCGGCGGATTGTACGGCATTCCATTAGCCGAATATCTGCCTTACGTCGTCACACGCACTTGGCATACGCAGCTTGGAATCTTTTGGATAGCGACCGCATGGCTAGCCGCCGGGCTGTTCATCGCACCGTACATTTGCGGATACGAGCCAAAGATGCAGAAGCTCGGCGTTGACGCGTTGTTCGGAGCATTGCTCGTGGTCGTACTCGGTTCGATGGGCGGCCAATGGATGAGCGTTATGCACAAGCTGGACGGTGACTTGTGGTTCTGGTTTGGCCATCAGGGCTATGAATACGTCGATCTTGGCCGTGTTTGGCAGGCTGCGTTGTTCGTCGGGCTGCTCCTATGGCTTTTCCTGATCGCACGGTCGGCACTGCCGGCATTGAAAAAGAACGACAGCAGCAGGTCGCTCGTTTTGATCTATCTGCTTTCTACAACGGGAATCGCGTTGTTCTACGCACCGGGCCTCTTCTGGGGAATGCGTTCTCACATCACGGTTGTCGAGTATTGGCGCTGGTGGGTGGTTCACCTTTGGGTCGAAGGATACTTTGAAGTGTTCGCAACGGTGGTCATTGCGTTTCTCTTTGCGAAATTGAAAGTGATCGATCCGATCCACGCGGCCTATGCTTCGCTGCTTTCGGGTGCGATCTACTTGAGCGGCGGCATAGTCGGAACACTGCATCACCTTTATTTCGCAGGTACGCCGACGGTCGCGCTGGCGTTCGGTTCGGTATTCAGCGCACTTGAGATCGTTCCGCTCGTGTTTGTCGGTTACGAAGCACTCGAAAATATACGCCATTCTCAGGCAAGGCCATGGCTCGCTCAGTATAAATGGGTCGTGTATTTCTTTGTCGCCGTGGCGTTCTGGAACCTAGTCGGTGCAGGAATTTTCGGATTCATGATCAATCCGCCGATCGCCCTTTATTACATGCAGGGCCTGAACACTACGGCCGTCCATGCACACGGTGCGCTTTACGGTGTTTATGGAACGCTCGGCCTCGGGCTTTTGCTGTTCTGCCTGCGGGCGATGAACCCGGAGAAGGAATGGAACACAAAGCTGCTTGGGTTTTCGTTCTGGGCGATCAACGTAGGAATGCTGATGGAGATCCTGCTCAGTCTGTTGCCGATTGGCCTTATGCAGACATACCAATCGGTCTCGCAAGGATATTGGTCCGCACGCAGCCCTGAATTCATGCAGACCGACGTCATGCAGTTCTTCCGCTGGATGCGAATGCTCGGAGACACCGTCTTTGCTATCGGCGCGATCGCGTTCGTTTGGTTCGCGATTCAGCTGATATTCTCGGGTGTTGCAAAGAAGGCCGCCGCTACTCCGGAACCTTCGGAGGCATAAGCGATGAACGACATCAGATCACGGGAAGATATTGACAGGCTAATGGTCGCGTTTTACGACGCGGCCTTTGCCGACGAGTCGATCGGCTACATCTTTACCGATGTGGCAAAGATGGATCTCGAGGAGCATCTTCCCGTGATCGGCGACTTTTGGGAGAGCGTTGTTTTCGGCAGCGGTGTTTACGCCAAACGGGGACGAAACCCGATGGTCATCCATCATCAACTGTCGCAGAAATCGACGCTTTTGCCCGAACATTTTGACCGATGGCTTGAGATCTTCACGAGGATCGTGGATGAAATCTTCGCTGGAGAACGAGCAGAACTTATTAAGATGCGGGCTCACTCGATAGCGAACAGGATGGTAGAGAATATATGCGGACAAAGCCCTATGTTCATTGCCCGAGAAAATCCCGCAAGCGATCTGCCTCTTCAATGATGATCTTGCCGCGGACGATCGAAATTAATCCGCGTTCGGAAAGCCGTTTTGTGACGCGTATCGTAGTTTCCGTCGTAAGGCCCGCCATTTCGGCGATGTCCTGGCGGCGGACGTTTATTTTCACAGGACCGCCGTTCCCGTCCTTTTCCGACAGTTTCAGCAATACATTGGCGACACGCTGATCCGGCGATGCTGTGGCGAGGTTCTGTATCGTTGCCGTCTTGTCGCGCAGCATGTCGCACGTCCAGCCTATGACGGCAAACGCGAATTCATCCGACTTTCTCAGCAATGAAAGAAAATCTTCGCGGCGCAGCAGCATCAGCTTGGTGGTCTCCATTGCGTAGGCCGAGGCAGGATAGGGAGCACCGTCGAAGACCGGCGGTACGGCAAACATTTCGCCGTCACCGAATATACCGATAATGACCTCTTTTCCATTCTCGAAAACATGGAGCATTTTGACCTTGCCTGAAACCACGATCGGCAGAAACGCGGCGTCTTCGAACGCAGCAAATATCAGCTGGCCGTCATCGAATCTGCGGGTCGAAGCGAGCTTTTCGAGTTCTGCGCGCAATTCATCGCTGATCTGGTCGAGAAGAGGTTTCATTGCTGATTCTGCAGAAAGGTCGCAGTTCCAAATGCCGCAAAAAGAATTACGCTGACAAAAGCATTAGTGGTAAAGAATGCTGCGTTCATCTTGGATAGGTCGTTGGGCTTTACCAATGTGTGCTGATAGACAAGCAACGTTCCGACGGCACCTACGCCGACAAGCGCTACCCAGCCCAGGCTCGACATCAAATACAAGAGAAGCAGAACTGCAAATGCCTGAAAATGAAAGATCCGTGCCATCCAGAGAGAACGCGCGATGCCGTAACGTGCCGGGATGGAATACAGACCCGATCTCTTGTCAAAATCATGATCCTGACAGGCATACATTATGTCGAAACCCGATGTCCACATCAGTACAAAGAGCGATAGAAGAATTGGCGTCTCCGAATCGATCGTTCCGCGGACCGCGATCCAAGCGGCCGTCGGCGAGATAGCGAGAGCCCAGCCCAGCATCAAATGCGCGAGCGTGGTAAATCGTTTTGCGTAGGAATATCCAAGCACGCTTATCAATGCTATCGGCGAGAGCGCAAACGTGAGCCAGTTGAGCGAATACGATGCGAGCAAGAACAACGCGATCGAAACGAAAAGAAAGGTCCATGCAAAACTCACGCTTAGTTTTCCGCTCGGCAATTCGCGGTTGGCCGTGCGCGGGTTCTTTGCGTCGATATCGCGGTCGGCGATCCTGTTGAAGGTCATAGCGGCCGAACGGGCACCGACCATCGCCAGCGTTATCCAGAGTATCTGCTGCCACGTCGGCAATCCGTTCGCCGCCATCACCGCACCGAGAAAAGCGAACGGGAGCGCGAACAGCGTATGCTCGAACTTGATCATTTCGAGCGTGGTCTTTAATTTTGCGAGGATGCCTGACATTGCTGCAAAAACGAGATTCTAACAAAATCGGCGGACAATTACAGATTAGCGGTTTGCAATGCCAGAGATTGTTGGGAAAATCAGTTGTCTGCCGATTCAAACATGCCTTCCGGAAAAACACACGACGCCATCACTTTTCTTCTTGCGGTACCGGTATTCGCAGGGAGTTTTGCGCTGACGCGTTCCGGCCCGCTATCGTTGGCGGTGACTGCCGCTTTTGTTTTCGGCGGACTGATGTTCGGCCCCGATCTCGATACCGTTTCAAAACAGCAAACCCGCTGGGGGATCTTCAAGCCTCTATGGCATCCGTACCGATGGTGTTTCAAGCATCGTTCGCGCTGGTCGCACGGACTCATCTTCGGCACGCTTTTCCGCGTTGTCTATTTCCTCGGTATTGTCACTATTCTGATCTTTGTCAGTGCATATATTGGAGCCTGGATCTTGGGTTCAAATCTTCCTGACGCATTTACTTTCGTTCGCGAATGGCGCACGGCCGGCGACTTCGTTCGTTCCGAATTCGGAAGCGAGATACTTCCGGCATTATTCGTCGGAATGTGGGCTGGAGCGGCGAGTCACACGTTAACGGATATCGCCGGAACCTTCATTAAAACCGGCCGAGTTTCTGAGTTCCTGTAAGGACTATTTACCCGTGCGGGCCTGCGAGAGCCGAAGTGCCTGCCGACGAACCGCGTCCGAGATGTTCTTATTCTTGGAAAGAGCCGAAAGGTCTTTCAATTGGAGACGCGAGAGAATGTTGAGTACGTTTGCGATAGGTGTCCGAGGATTGCGGGCGAGGTTGTGAACAACCGCGTAACTGCGTGCCCACTGTCTGTCATTTGCGATCTTGCGGAGGATATCCTCGGGAACCGAGCGCATTGCCGAGATCTTTTCTATCTCTTGTTCGGTGATCCTCGGGTTTTGGACAACGGCCTGTGCGACGATGCGGTTCGGATCTCGTATCAGGATGTTGCGAGCCTCGCGGTCGCCTTTCATTGCGAGTTTCACACGGTCCTTCATACCCATCTTCATTATCCGGTTGAGGATGGATATTCGTTCGCTTGGCAGGTCGACGCCTTCGACCTTCATTTCACCCAAGATCTTATCGACGATAGCCTGGCGATCGGCCTCCGTCTCTTCGTAGTATTCCTCGATATATTCGAGGCCCATCCACGAATCGTCGGTGTCTTCATCCGATGACTCGATCAAAGAAGCAAGGAACAAAGCGTCGTCGAGGTCGATCCCCGACGCATCCATATCCTGCGCGAACTCTGCGTTTTCGATGAATTCTGCGGCGGCTTCTTTACCTTGGGCGCGAAGTTCGTTTGCGATCTGCTGCGCTCCGCGTTCCTTTTCAAAGAACTCTCTTTTTGTTTCAGCCGCACGGCGGTCCGCCTCTGAAGTGCGAAACTCGTTTGCCAGGATCGCGTCCAGCAATGCCGGAGTCTGAATAAGCAGCTGCTGATTTAATGAAAGCAGTTCCAGCAGCGGCCCGTTCTTGGTCTGTCTCGCAAATTTGACTATTGAGGCGACCGGTGTCTTCGGATTCAATATCGCCGCTTCATAGGCCTTGGCCGAGGAGTCGGTGGTCTCGGCGATATGCGCCAGTACATATTCCGGAACATCTCCGCTGCTGAGAACGCCCGAAAGCAATGCTTCATCCTGCGAGCGCAGCGACGCGGCCGCGTGCTCTGCAAGTTCCTGGTCTTCGGAACGCGCGAATGTCACAAGAACCTCGAGCAGGTCCGATTCAGGCAAAGGCAGAACGCCTCGAGCGGCCGCAACCTGCGCCGGGCGCGGAGCCGTGCCTTCGACAAGAGCTTTAACGACCGGATTTGTAGAGACGATCTCGGAACCCATAGGAAGCGTGGAAAGGGAATGATGGCTTACGGCAGGAGACGCCGAAGCGGTAAAAACAATATTAACACAGAAACCGACACTCTTGACGAAGGCCGTCCAATCGCCTAAGTTTAAGAACTTGCGGTCGGTCACACCGTTTAACGATAATAAAACGTCAATTATCGCAACTACCAAATAATGATAAAGCAGGAACTAGAGAAACTTATCGCCGAGAAACGCGCGTCGATCGGCGTCATCGGACTTGGCTACGTCGGCTTGCCGCTGATAGTGGAATTTGGCCTTAAGGGCTTTAAAGGCATCGGATTCGAAGTAGATAAGAAAAAGGCCGATGACATCAATGCAGGCAGGTCTTATATCGTCGATGTCTCGGATGAAAACGTAAAGAAATGCGTTGATGCCGGGAAATTGACCGCGACCACCGATTTTAGCAAGCTCGCGGATTGCGACGTGATCATTATCTGCGTTCCTACGCCGCTGCGAAAGACCAAGGACCCGGATATGTCCTACATCATCGCTGCCGGCGAAGAGATCCAAAAATACATGCGCCGCGGTCAATTGGTGATCCTCGAGTCAACCACCTATCCTGGCACTACCGACGAGGTCCTCCAGCCGATGTTCGAGGAAAAGGGCTTCAAACTCGACGAAGATTTTCTGCTCGCCTTTTCGCCCGAACGCGTCGATCCGGGAAATCCGCAGTTTCAGACGCATAACATTCCCAAGGTCGTCGGCGGTGTTACAAAAGATTCGACCGAGGTCGCGTCGCTGCTCTATGGCCAGATCGTCGATAACGTACACAGTGTTTCGTCGGCCCGGGTCGCCGAGGCCTGCAAGCTCTGGGAAAACACCTTTCGCGCGATCAACATCGGAATGGCAAACGAGATGGCGAAGGTGTGCAATGCGTTGGGCATCGACACATGGGAAGTGGTTCGCGCGGCTGCGACAAAGCCATTCGGATTCATGCCTTTCTATCCCGGCCCCGGCATTGGCGGCCATTGCATCCCACTCGATCCGCATTATCTTTCGTGGAAAGCGCGTCAACACGGTTTCGATTCTCAATTCATTACTCTTGCCGAACAGATCAACTCGTCAATGCCGCGTTACGTTGCCGGACTTGTTCGCGATGCATTGAACGACGTGGAAAAATCGGTCAAGGCGTCAAAGATCCTGATCCTCGGTGTCGCATACAAAAAAGATATCGACGATATGCGCGAATCGCCGGCATTGTCGATCATCGATCTACTTCGCTCACGCGGTGCCGATATCGTCTATCACGATCCGTTCGTCCCCGAGGTGACCTTCGATCACGCATACACCATCGGCGACGGCGACCCGCTTCAAAATACCGAATTAACGGACGAACTCATCAGCGGTTCCGACTGCGTGATCATATGCACCGATCACTCTAATGTCGACTATCATCGGGTCTGCGAACTTGCACCCTTGATCGTCGATACTCGAAATGCGTTGAGTGAGACCGTGCGAAATGGCAGCAAGGCAAAGATAGTTCGGCTCTAATGCTAAAGGTTCTCATCATCGTCGGCGCCCGGCCCAATTTCATGAAAGCGGCCCCGATCTATGCCGAGATGATGCGGCGCGCCGATGAATTTGCGGCAAAGATCATCCATACGGGCCAGCATTACGACGCGAGTATGTCCGGCGCGTTTTTTGACGATCTCGGCCT
>CAYTDJ010000068.1:0-5746 GCA_964436265.1 uncultured Chloracidobacterium sp.
CTCGTGACCTGTGCCAAGCGGGAAGGGCTGATCGCGAGTGTGAGCAGGATCGGCTGTTGGGGTGATGCGTCACCGGAACTTCGGATGAGAACAGAGGCGGCGGCCTTTGTAAACGCATCGCTTCTAAATGCCACGCGTCCGGGAACGATCGGTGCCGAACTATATCGTGTTGCTGCAAATGCATATTCGGAATGTGGTTTTTCCGGCGAGATCGACAGTCATCACCAGGGCGGAGCGGCGGGCTATAGAACACGGGAATGGGTCGCACATCCGAATTGTTCAGAGTTTGTGCGGAACATCCAAGCGTTCGCCTGGAATCCGACGATCGCCGGGACCAAAGTTGAGGATACGGTGATCGTCACCGACGAAGCTATCGAATACATCACGGAAACACAGGGGTTTCCGGTGATCACTACGAAAATAGAGGGAAGCGAATTTAGGTCTGCAGATATCCTGCTGCTCTAAGCGAGGTTTAAATTTCATGAACGATATTCCAATCAATGCTGAAACATCGGGTGATGCAAAACCAGCGCTAAGTGTCGGCCATTTTCGTTGGGTTATCTGTGCGCTTCTTTTTTTTGCTGCGACGGTGAACTACATAGATCGACAGGTGCTCGGCATCCTGAAACCGACATTGGAACACGAGTTCGGTTGGTCTGAGACCGATTATGGTTGGATAGTCTTCTCCTTTCAAACGGCGTACGCGATCGGGCTATTGATCGTCGGACGGCTGATGGACCGATTCGGTACAAAAAAAGGATTCGCCTACTCGATCACACTTTGGAGTCTCGCGGCTTTGGCACACGCATGGGCATTGCCGATCGGTGTAGCTGTTGCCACCATATTGACGGTTTTCGGTTTTGTCTCTCAATCTACCGCTTTTACCTCTGTTGTCGGTTTCATTGTCGTTCGCTTTCTTCTTGGCTTAGGTGAGGCTGGGAACTTTCCGGCCTCGATCAAGACCGTTGCAGAATGGTTCCCGAAAAAGGAGCGAGCCCTTGCGACAGGTATCTTCAACTCGGGCACCAATATCGGAGCTCTTGCTACTCCATTGCTGATTCCTTTGGTCGTCTTGTACTGGGGCTGGTACGAGGCGTTCATAATAACGGGTGCGATCGGATTTATTTGGCTCGCTTTTTGGCTTTTGATATATAGAAAGCCTGAAGAGCATCCGAAGCTAACACGGGAAGAACTTGCTTACATTCAAAGTGATCCAACCGAACCAACCGTGCGAATTCCTTGGAAGCGACTCTTTCCGCATCGACAAACCTGGGCATTTGCGATCGGAAAGTTCATGACAGATCCGATCTGGTGGGTATATCTTTTCTGGCTCCCGGATTTTCTTAACAAGAAACACGGACTCGACCTCAAGACCTTCGGCCTGCCGATCGCCATCATTTACATCATTGCAGATGTTGGAAGCATTGGCGGAGGATACATCTCGTCCCGGCTCATAAAGCAGGGATGGTCCATAAACAGTTCGCGCAAGACGGCTATGCTTATCTGTGCGCTCTCTGTTGTTCCGATCGTGATCGCATCTATGACGTCCAGTCTTTGGCTGGCAGTCATATTGATCGGAATAGCGGCCGCAGCCCATCAAGGATGGTCGGCAAACATATTCACGCTTTCTTCGGACATGTTTCCAAAGCAGGCGGTCGGTTCCGTGGTCGGCATCGGCGGAATGTTTGGTGCGATCGGCGGCATGGTAATATCGCCGCTCGTCGGTTATATTTTGCAAACCACGGGCAGCTATGTTCCGATCTTTATCATCGCCGCCTCAGCATATCTCGTAGCTCTGTTAATAATTCACTTGCTCGCACCCAAGCTTGACCCGGCAACGATCAATTACGACTAAGTGCAGGTCGATGAGTCGAAGATTTTGCGACTAAAGTTTTTCAAATCTGAACCAGTCGATGTCGACCGATCCGGCGTTGTTGAACCTAACCGGACGCGTGAAGAAAAATCCGATCTTTGCACCGATCCATTTTCCATCGCGCGCCTTGCAAGAATATTTTTAGATCCGTTAGTTCTTGGAGCCGTTAGTTGAGGAGGGAGAGCCGGTTGCTTCGACCTCAAGCCGTTGAGCTTTTTGCGTCTCTATCAGATGGTCGTGCATGGCTTTCTCTGCAAGGTCGGGATTTCGGTCACGGAGCGCTCGATAGATATTGTGATGCTGTTCAGCAGATTCCTTAAGGTCCTTCGCCCGTTTCACGGTCTTACTTCGGCTATCGAACAGGATCGTGGCGACCATGTTCATAAGCGAGGTAAGTATTCGATTGCCTGATGCAGCGGCAACGATCTGGTGAAAACGCATGTCGTGAACCAGGTATTGTTCCGGTTCGCCAAGGGAGGCGTACATACCGGCTATCTCCTCAGCCAACTGGGTCATCTGCTCGCTTGTTGCACGACGAGCCGCAAGGCCGGCAATGCTCATTTCGAGCGCCAGTCGTGCCTCAAACATTTCGTCCGACGTGAATCCGTGTAGAGCGGACAACATTCTTAACGGAGAACTGTCGAGAGTTGGGGATTCTTCTGCCGCCGCGACGAAAGTACCTGCTCCTTGTCGCGACTGAAGTATCCCGACCGCAGAAAGCGATCGGATCCCGGCACGCAAAGTGGGACGGCTTACACCTAGTGTCTTTGCGAGGTCTCGTTCAGGAGGCAGCCGATCACCCGCCGCGAGTTCGCCGCTGTGGATCATTTCCCTAAGCCGAGCGGCGACCTCTTCGGCGGTCGTACCGTTCCTGTCCGAATCGAGATTTCTGAAGATCGCCTGCTTTCGTTGCGTCATACTTAAGCCGTACTTCGACCTTTATTTTAGCTTACGGGAGCGCTTATGTCGAAGTATTGCTTTCCGTGTCGTTGCTATGGTTGTCGGGTTTCGAAGACCTTGATCAGGACCATCGAAAATCCTTTACCGGTTACCGTCCGCTGATGGACGGTGCCTCGTGGAACCACGATCAGATCACCTTTTTTGACCTCGACTTTTTGGGTACCGGTAGCTGACTTGCTTCTCCATTCACCGGGCGAGATCTCGTTTGGCGTTAAAAGTGAACCACCCAATGCGAGGGTCGCTTTCCCGTCGAGCACGTAATAGATATCGTCGGATTCATTGTGGACCTCAAAATTGTCATTTTCGCGCCGGTCGTCATGAAAGACCGCGACCCGCATCTGCATGCCGCTTGCAGCGAAGACATCCTGATTCTTGTTCCCGTCTTGAGCCCCAAGTTCCTTGGCCAGATCGGCGACTTGCTTTCCGGTTTTTACAACGTACGGCTTAGCTGGAACGATCGGGCCTGACTGAGCGGCCGCCAAAAACGAAAAGACCATGATCGATATAATTAAGGTCAAAAATCTCATTCCTACTTTTTCCTCGAATTCGCTATTAACCACCGGCTAAGATCTAGGGCCGCGCTAAAGTTCTCAAACTCGGCCGGCAGCCGGCGTCCGTCAACATATTCGTTGTAGAGCCAGGGATCTCCGATCACGAAAACCGTGCCTTTCCCGAATTTCGATACTGCCATTAGGGTTATTCCGTTTGCGGAAACCACGGCCTTTGCTCTACCCGAAAGGGAAAGGGAAGACACTTCCTTCACAAAGATCTTCTTCGTGTTCTTGAATATCTCATTGCCAAAGGCGATATCGACGCCTCCCATACTGTAGTCGTTGTTGATCACTTCGAATTTACGGTCTTTGTTGAAGCTGATGCCGAATTGATTGGCAAGGGTGTTGAATTTATCGAGTTCAGCATTCTGTCCGTCGTTGCCCATCAGGACCAACACGCCACCATTCTTCACCCAATCGGCGATCGCTTTTACGTGCTGCGATTCTACGAATTTTGGGTCGGCGGTCTCTTTCGCAGTGTCCGGATCGACGATGATGTAAACGTCCGCATTCTTAAGCTCAGCGGCCGTCGGGGCGGCCGAAAGCTGTGTGGTAGCGGATCCAAGCGAATTAAAGATCCGTCCCCATGCATAAAATCCCGAATCGAGCATTTCATCCCATTTGTAATGCCAGGGCTCGTCTCGGCCCGAAAACTTGTTCTTTCGGATCTCGTGATTGAAATAGTCGTCGAGGACAACGGTCTTGCCGCGGCCAGGCCATCCGCGCTCGTACGCTTCCATTTCAAGAGCCGCCTTGATCGCCGGGCCGAGACCCTTCGCGTCATTCGTCCGCAGCTTTTCGCTCATGTAGTAATCATATGAGCCGTCGCGATACGGATTTCCGCCAAGGCCGGAAACCGAGACCGTGCCTTCCCAATCGGTTTCGCCATTGGCATTAGTCTTGATGAATTCTTTCTTGATCCCGTCCCAACCACGCACCGCGACCTTCAAAAAACGATCGGGCAACCAGCGCATTCGGACGCCGCGGGCGATGGAATAAACGAACATGGCGGAAGCAGACGATTCAAGATAATTCTTTTCCCTGCCGCCAAGATCGAGAATATCCCACCAAACTCCGCTCTTTGGATCCTGCACCTTTTCGACCGCTGTAATTGTCCGATTCAATATATCGATGAGTTCCTTTCGGCGAGGATGATCGACAGGGAAGTGTTCGAGCGTATCGACGAGCGCCATCGCGTACCAGCCCATCGCTCGTCCCCAGAAATGCGGTGATTGACCGGTCTGTTTGTTTGCCCATTTTTGTTCTTTCGATTCGTCCCATCCATGGTATAGAAGGCCCGTTTTGGGATCTCTTGCGTGTTTTTCCATCCAGACGAATTGGTTTGCGATATCGTTCCAATTATCCTCTTGAAATACCTTTGAATATTCCGCGTAGAACGGTTCGCCCATGTACAAGCCATCAAGCCACATCTGCCACGGATAGATCTTTTTATGCCAAAATCCGCCTTCTTTCGTTCGCGGATGGGTCTTAAGCTGCGAGCGGAAAAGCTCGACCATATTTCTATACTTTTCCTGACCCGTGGCGCGATAGAGCGTCATCATACCGAGAGCCGGTGTTACATGGTCGATATTGTATTCCTCCAGGTGATAGTCCTTGTGGTTTCCTTTTTCGTCGATCCAATAGTCCATTCCTTTTTGGATATGCCGAAAGTACTTGGGATCGCCGGTCGCATACCACATTTGTTCTATTGCCTTAAGGATCACACCTTGTTCGTAATTCCATTTCGGCGGGATTCCGGGAGCATTTCGAGCATCGACCCAGATACGATTCATTGCGGTGTCGGCAAGACGCTCCGAGATAGGTGCTTTCTGGCCGTTCGCGAACAGCGCTGTCGTGAGAATGAACAAGAATGTCAGTACAGGTTTCATTTCTTGAGATATTTTGCAAGTTTTAGCTTATTTACCCTGATCCCATCGACCGCGAGGTTTGCCATCTCTTCGGCCCCAAGCGGTGAGAAATGCGTATTGTCGTCAACGCCGTTCGGATAGTTCGGGTTCTCACCCGGCTTCAGTTGCAGAAACAATTTCTTCGACCCTTCGACGCCGTAATTCTTGATCAAGGCTTCGCTTAGCTTGTGCATGTCGATGAGCGGAATATCGTGATCATGAGCAACCGTTCGGACGATTCCCGGATATTCGCCGTGAGTGTCGTAAAATTTCCCTTCCTTATCGAAACGTCGACGCATGACGGGCGTAAATAAAACCGGTGTAGCACCCTTTGCTTTGACGTCTCCGACGAATCGAACGAGGTTCTTCATGTAATCTTCAGGCGGTGTGTATCTTTCGCCTTTGTCCTTGGACGAATCGTTGTGGCCGAACTGAATGAAAACAAAATCGCCCTT
>CAYTDJ010000068.1:5846-9341 GCA_964436265.1 uncultured Chloracidobacterium sp.
CCTATCGAGACCTTCATAAAGACACGACCTTTTTCCCCGAAACCGTTACGTTTCTCAATTCCAGGCCGCGCACGTTCTTTATCACGCTCGCGTTTTTGATCTCGCCAAACGTGCAATTCGAAAGCTTGACGTCGTAGATCGGTGCGTTCTCAAATCCCTGCAGATCCAAGGCGCGATTACCGGACTTGCATGTAAGTCCGTCAACCTGAAGATTACGCATTACAGGGGTAAAATCTCCTTTCGCGCCTTCTTCGTAATTGAAGTCGATCTCGATCACAGCCCGCGAAACCTGTCCGACCGTATTATTTCGATAATAGAAATTTTCAAGGACGCCGCCGCGGGAAGCGTTGTTCTTAACGCGTATCGCCGTCCAGAGATCGGGACTGTCGAGATTGTTGTCGTGCGCAAACAGATTCTTCACGCCGCCGGAGATCTCGCTGCCAACCGTGATGCCGCCGTGGCCGTCCTTCATCGTACAGTTGCGGATGATTATGTTCTCAGTGGGAGTCGCTAGGCGCCTGCCGTCATTGTTTCGCCCGGATTTGATCGCAATGCAATCGTCGCCGGTGTCGAAATAGCAATTATCGATGAGCACGTCCTTGCATGATTCCGGATCGCATCCGTCGTTATTCGGCCCGTGAGTCGAAATATGCAAATTGCGAACGGTCACGTTCTCGCAGAGTACGGGGTGAACCTCCCACATCGGCGAATCGATGATCTTTACACCTTCGATCAGTACGTTTTTACATTTATACGGCTGGATGAATTGAGGCCGAAGGTAATCTTTCTCCCCGCCGAAGATTCTCTTTTCGACCGGCACATTTCCATCCATCATCGCATAAAGCCGTGCCCGTGCATCCCGCTGGCTGATCACCTCCGGATTCCCTCCGTATCGTGGATTTCCATGCCATTTCCAGAAGAACGATTTGCCTTGTCCGTCGAGCGTGCCTTCGCCGGTGACCGCGACATTGGTCTCTTCGTATGCGTAGATCAGCGGGGAAAGATGCATAAGCTCCATTCCTTCCCAGCGTGTGTGAACAACGGGAAGAAATGCTTTCGGATCCATTGAAAACTTAAGCGTCGCACCTCTTGAGACGTGCAGGTTTACATTCGACCTAAGCCTTATCGCACCCGTCAGAAACACGCCCGCGGGAACCACTACGCGTCCTCCGCCCGCTTTGCTGCACAAATTGATCGCTTTATTGATCGCCTCGCGGCAATCAATGGTTCCACCTGCCTTGGCTCCGTATTTCAATACGTTGAAGTCTCGTTTTGGGAACGTCGGCGGCTTGATCCGCGCGAGTATTTGTGGATAGAAGATCTCCCATGGACCGTCCGACTGTGCAAATGCCAGTTTCGGGAACAAAGCGATGCCTGCGGCACCAGCCGAAAGGTATTTGATGAATTCTCGTCTATCGTGCATTTTCTATTTTCGATCTCCAGGCCGGGTAGTCCTTTGCGATCAAGTCACGGGCACCGTCAACATACCACGCATAACCGTTCCTTCGCTCCGCCTCGATCTGCGATACATCGTATTTAATGACCGCATCGCGGCCGATGAAGATCGGTCTCATTGTCTCGATCTGATAGAACCGCGCCCATATCGGCGGGGCCGACTTGTCCTTGATCACGGTGTTCTCGCCTTTGACGCGTTCCCATCGGATACCGTTCAATTTGTTAGCCTCGAACCATTTGATCGCGGACTCAACAGCATCGCGAACCTCTGGCGAAGGAGATGCGTCGAGCATAAGGAATTTTACAATGCCGACGCTCTCGCCGGCGGTGAGCGAAACAGGTTCGAATTTTCTCGCGGCCGCAGGTTTGAGAGTCACCTCGTCGTACTGAGCGGCCCAGACCGTCTTTTTTCCGCCGACGGTCACCTGCGTTTTAAGTATCACCGGGATCGCCTTCTCGACCGCTTTCTCGGCTTTCGTCCTTCTTTCTTCGTCAACGAAAAGAAAATCCTCCTTCCTCTTCGCGATATCGCGAAGCAGCTTGAGGGCATTGATCATCGCGTTGTCGTTAAATGTGATATGCCGCGAATAATCGGTGCGAAGAGGGAAGTATTGGGGAAATCCGCCATTCTCGTATTGCATCGACAGAAGGTAATCGAGGCCTTTGAGAAAGCCGGTCTTATGGGCGGTGATGTTCTTCGCGGTAATGACCTTTGCCAGGTAGGCAAGCTGGGTGGTGGTCGCACCGTTGTCGATCGTCGTATCGGCGGATGGTTTTTCGCTCAGGAGTTTTATTCGCTCGGCCTGTGTGAGCATGGCCGCCATGTCAACATTCTTTTCCCAGCCGCCATTATCGCGCTGATAGAGCAATACCTGATTCGCGATCCTTGTAGCTTCATCAACCGCGTACCAGAGTTTCGGTTGTTTCAGGACGTCGTTCCAAGCGACCAATGAGAAACCCGGTGGAGTCTTTTCTTGCCAGGCGTAGTTGTCGGATTTATACGGATCCCAGCCGTCACGGCCGCTCAAGAAGTATTCGACTGAAAACCCCTTTACGTCCGCGTCGGTCAGTTTGCGCGCCCATGCAACGCGGGTTGCATCGCTCGCCCCTGGGCCTGTCGAACCGTATTCGGCAAGAAAGGCTGTCTTTTCACGCTGCGGCTCCCAGTGATGCCAACCCTCGGGACGTATCTGAGCGTCCATCCGTGTGTTGATAAAAACGGTGCGGCCATAGTCGCGCCACGGCCGTCCGAGATAGATTCCGTTTTTGGTATTGCTGCTGGTCAATCGGCATTTGTTGAATATGAATCCTGAGGGTTCGTCCGCCGCAAACCGCATAGGCGCAGCAATGTAACCGTCAGCTTTGCTGTGTATCTCGCAATTCTCAAAGACCGCCGCAGCCTGTCCAAAAATGAAATCCACGTGTCCTTCGATGTACGAATCGAAGTAAAACTGCCGTCCGTTCTTTGCGTACAGCGTATCCTGCCAGCCAAGAAAACGGCATTTCCGAAATATCGCTCGGTCGGCTTCGACCAACACGGCTACTGCCTGTGAACCGGTTCCAAATGAATTTTCAAAGGTGATATTTTCTGCGTAAAAATCGTGCCCGCCAATATAGGTCGCATAGGCGGCTGAAGTCGAACCAGCTTCCTTGTTCGAGATCTTGAACGTCAACTTCGTTGTCGAAGCATCGTCGCCGATGAATGAGATATACGGTTTGTTCGCCGGAACACGGACCTGTTCGTCATATGTTCCGGGCCTGATCTTTATGATACAGCGTCCCGGGTTTCCCGCAGGAACTTTGTTCACGGCCTCCTGTACTGATCGAAGTTCGCCGGCACCATTCGCCGAGACCGTAAGGTCACAGTCCTTCGCATATGTCGAAAGGGCTGCAGCTAAGATGGAAACACAAATTGTGAGTAATGCAATTGATCTCATCCCTCGGTTGTCCCGTTATTCGATGCGAGCCGCAACATTTAGTGGAAAGGAAAATGCACCGCAAAAGTAACTTTTCGGGTTCCTCTTGCGGCGCACCGTTTCA
>CAYTDJ010000069.1:0-9321 GCA_964436265.1 uncultured Chloracidobacterium sp.
GCATCGTCATTTGTGATAGTCCTCGTAATCTACGATGTAGACGTCGCCGTCAATAAATTCAAAGGTCAGCCGCCAGTTTCCATTAACCCAGATCGACCAGCGCCCACGCTCGCCGCCTTTCAATGGATGAAGCCGGAATCCCGGGATATCCATATCGTCCAGGACATTCGCCGTATCAAGGGCCGTCAACTGCATTCGAAGCCTTTTCGCGTGCGACGGCTGGATACCGGCTCGGCTGCCGCTTTCAAAGAACTTCGCAAGTCCTTTGTGCCGAAACGATTTTATCATAAATGCGAAGCGTGTTGCACAACACGCAACACTACTCCATATTCCGCAGCCTTAATCTCAACGCCTGGAGCTTGATGAAGCCTTCGGCGTCGTGCTGGTCGTAGGCACCGGCGTCGTCTTCAAAGGTGACGACACGTTCCCGGTAGAGGGAGTTCGGCGATTTGCGGCCGGTTACAGTGACATTTCCTTTATACAGTTTCAGTCGGACATCGCCGGAGACGGTTTCTTGGGTCTGATCGATCATCGACCTTAGTATTTCGAATTCCGGCGCGAACCAGAAGCCGTAATAGACCGACTCGGCGAATTTCGTTCCCAGTGAATCGCGGAGGCGCATCACTTCGCGGTCCATCGTTATTGATTCAAGCGCGCGGTGCGCTGCCTGAAGGATGGTAACGCCGGGCGTTTCATAGATTCCTCGCGATTTCATACCCACAAACCGGTTCTCGACCAGATCGACGCGGCCAATGCCGTGTTCGCCGCCGAGGTGATTGAGCTTCGAGAGCATATCGACCGGGCCGTACTTCTCACCGTCGATCGTGACCGGCTCGCCTTTTTCAAATGAGATCGTTATTTCCTGGGCCTTGTCTGCGGCTTTTTCAGGTGACTTGGTCAGCAAAAAGATGTCTTCCGGAGGTGCGTTCCAAGGGTCTTCAAGAATGCCGCCCTCATACGAGATGTGCATCAGGTTGCGGTCCATCGAGTACGGTTTTTCGGCTGTTGCGGTCACAGGAATGCCGTGCTGCGCGCAATAGGCGATAAGGTCCGCTCGTCCTTTGAATTCCCAATGACGCCACGGCGCGATCACCTTTATGTCCGGCTGCAGCGAGTAGTAGGTCAGCTCAAAACGCACCTGGTCGTTGCCCTTTCCCGTTGCCCCGTGAGCTACGGCATCAGCCCCTTCTTTTTGAGCTATCTCGATCTGCCGTTTTGCGATCACCGGACGCGCGAGTGAAGTGCCGAGCAGATAAACGCCTTCGTATAAGGCGTTTGCCTTAACCGCGGTCCAGACAAAATCCTTTACAAATTCTTCCCGCAGATCCTCAACATACAGCTTCGATGCACCGGTTGCTTTCGCTTTTTCATCTAGTCCTGTGAGTTCCTCGCCTTGGCCCACGTCCGCCGTATAGCATATGACCTCGCAATCATATTTTTCCTTTATCCACAAAAGCATTGCAGAGGTGTCCAATCCGCCGGAATATGCCAGAACGACCTTATTGATTTTCTTTTCCATGTAATGTGACCGATGACGTTTCCGCCTTTCGTAAAATGAACCTACAATTATACTCATACGAGGTTAGTGATGACCAAAACAGGCCAATTATGGGGCGGCAGATTTACCGAAAAGCCGCATGAGACATTTGCCGAGTTCAACGATTCGTTTCGCTTTGACCGCCGGCTCTTTGCCGCGGATATTCGCGGGAGCATTGCACATGCAGGCGGCCTTATGCGGGCCGGATTGATCACAGCTGATGAGGCTGATTCGATCATCGGGGGCTTGACGCAGCTACTAGCGGACTCCGCCATAGATGCCGGTTTCTTCGTCTCGAACGCCGAGGATGTCCATTCATTTATCGAAGGAAGACTGGTCGATGCGATTGGTGACGCTGGCCGTAAACTTCATACCGGCCGCAGCCGTAACGATCAGGTTGCGACCGCGTTTCGTATCTGGCTGCGTGATGAGATCGGCGAGATCGATGTCCTGATCCACGATCTTCAGGCGGCGATCATCGATATTGCTGATGGCTTTCGCGACGCCGTAATGCCTGGATATACGCATCTGCAGCGCGCCCAGCCTGTGCTTTTCGCTCACTGGTGCCTCGCATACTTCGAAATGCTCAAACGCGACCGCGAACGCCTCGCTGACACGATGAGGCGCGTCAATGTAATGCCGCTCGGCTCAGGCGCGCTTGCCGGATCCGGATTTCCGATAGATCGAGAAGCAGTTGCGGCAGAGCTAGGTTTCACTGCCGTTTCTGCCAATAGCCTCGACGCGGTGTCTGACCGGGACTTCGCTGTGGAATTCACATCGGCGTGTTCGCTATTGATGGTCCATCTCTCGCGGCTTGCCGAGGATATGATCATCTACTGCTCGACCGAGTTTGGATTTATCAAACTGAGCGATGCTGTTTCGAGCGGCTCGAGCCTTATGCCTCAGAAGAAGAATCCTGACGCGCTCGAATTGCTCCGAGGTAAATCCGGCCGTGTTTTCGGTCACAACGCCGCGTTGCTTTCAATGTTGAAAGGCCTTCCGCTCGCTTATAACAAAGATCTGCAGGAAGACAAGGAAGCTGTGTTTGATACGGTCGATACGGTAAAGATCTCGCTGCGTGCCGCTGCGATCGTTGTCGAGAATGCAGTTGTCGATGAAGAGCGCACCCGCGAAGCCGCGACCACCGGTTATCTGAATGCAACTGAACTCGCCGATTATTTGGTGCGGAAGGGGATGCCATTTAGGACGGCGCATGATGCTGTCGGCAGGATAGTTCTGCTAGGCATCGAACAAGGAAAAGAACTCAACGGACTCACGCTCGAAGAGATGCAGGCTGTCTCGAATGAGATCGGATCCGATGTGTTTGACGCTCTCGACTTGGGATCAACTCTTGAGAGTAAATCGGCAATTGGCGGGACTTCCCGGTCAAATGTAAATGACGCCTTGACCCACGCGAGAACATATCTGAATGGATAAGTCCGAACTTATAAGACAAACAGGCGAGAATGAGTTGATGCAGTTCCTCGGCGTGAAGATCGTCGAGGCGTCAGGCGAGCGCGTAATTCTGGAAATGGAGGTCACGCCGAAGGTTCACCAATATGTCGGAATAATGAACGGCGGCGTTTCGCTGTATCTTGCCGAAACCGCTGCATCTATAGGCGTTGTCGCGGGTGCAGACCTTGAAAAGGTTACCCCGGTCGGTATCGAAATAAATGCGAACCACATTCGCGCCGTAAGCAAGGGGACACTTACCGTGGAAGCTCGGCCTTTGCACCCCGGAACGACCGTAAGCGTTTGGTCCATCGACATTCGCAATGAGAAGGGCAAGCTTGTATGCACATCGCGGCTAACGATGCTTATCCAAAAACGCCCGGCGATACAAGCTTAGCGAAATCCAATATCCTCTTCTCCAAGCTTTAGAAAAGGCAGTGATCCGTGCAATTCGCCTAATTCGTAGCTAAACTCCTATTGTGCACGGGTTTGTCCGAAATTTGATCACGGAATGGCGACGACTTGAACTGCCGTTCGAGGCCGAGACCGTACTGGTTGCCGTTTCGGGTGGGGCTGATTCCGTCGCACTTCTACTTGCCATCGACGATCTTCGAAAGCGTAAGAAACTTGATCTCCGGATCGTCGTCGCTCATTTCGATCATAAGCTTCGTCACGACAGTTTTTCTGATCTTGAATATGTTCGAGAACTGACGGCGAAACATAAGTTCGAACTTGCGCACGGGGAATGGCACCGGCCGGTTGGACACAATCTGGAGCAATCCGCACGTAACGCCCGGTACGAGTTCCTTCTTAAGACAGCAGAAAAGGTTAGCGCCCGCTACGTTCTGACCGCTCATACAATGAGCGATCAGGCTGAGACCGTACTTATGAATCTGATCCGCGGCAGCGGCCCCGACGGCCTCGGAGGAATGCGCTCCACGCGTGAACTAAGGCTGGAAATCGACGGCGACGAGCTAGAACCCGGCGAAGATCCATTCCTGCCTTTTCCGGCGCCGACGGTAAAACTTGTCAGGCCGCTGCTGACTTGGGCAAAGCGTCGCGACACAGAAAGTTTTTGCGTAGAGAACCACGCAGAATATTGCAGCGACCCAATGAACGAAGATCTCAATTTCAAGCGTGTCTGGGTCAGAAAGGTGTTGATACCGATGCTCGAAGAGGTCAATCCCAAGATTGTAGATTCGCTATGCCGCACGGCCGAACTTCTTCAACCCGGGTTCCGTGTGGGCGAAACTGATTCGACCACGGCCGCATCCGAGGCGGTTCCTAACACGAACATAGAACTTAAGGTTCTTAAGGGGCTCGATAACCATAAAAGATATGCTGCCCTGCGTAGCTGGGTTCGTAACAAACGAGGCGACTTACGCGGATTGAGTATGAAACATATCGAGTCAATAGATCGTTTGATCCAAAGCCGCAAGAGCGGCAGGATGGTAGAACTTCCGGGCGGAACGGTCGTAAAGCGATCGGGCCGATTGGAATGGCAGGCTGGAAAAGCCGAAAAAGGTTGAAAAAAGGTTTTTCGGCACTTACAATCAAATGTTAGCCCTCTGCAGAGCAAAGGGCGCATAGTGAACAACGCCGTTTTTGTAACTTTCATCTAACGGCATTGCTGCTTTCAATAGATGAAAGGTAGCTTGGAGGCTAAAAATTGAGTTCTAAGGCAAAACAGGTTTTATTGTGGCTGCTGATCATATCGACGGCGTTGGCGTTCGTGTGGTTTTTGCAGAGCAAGCAAACGAAGGCTCCTCAGGAGTTGGCCATTAACGAAGCGATGGCCCGCATCGATAACAAGGATTTTCGCGAAGCTGCGTTCAAAGCTACGTCGGTCGAGTTCACAGATGCGACCGGAAATAAATTCGCGACAACGGTTGGTGAAGACACGCGAAAGGCCCTCGTTGACCGGGTAACCAAGTTCAACGACGACAATAAAGGCAGCGTTGCAATTAAGATCACTGATGAACCGCCTTCAAGCGGCATCGGCTGGCTTTTGCTGATCCAGGCTCTGCCGTTCCTGCTTCTGATCGGTTTCCTTGCTTTCACGCTTCGCCAGATGCAGGCCGGCGGCAACAAGGCTCTCAGTTTCGGAAAATCAAAAGCAAAGCTTCTCAACAATCAGCAAAAGAGGGTCACGTTCAAGGACGTCGCAGGTGTTGACGAAGCAAAAGAAGAACTTCAGGAAATAATCGAATTTCTCAAGGACCCGCAAAAGTTTCAAAAACTGGGCGGAAAGATCCCCAAGGGTGTTTTGATGATGGGCCCTCCGGGAACAGGTAAGACCTTGCTCGCAAAGGCCGTCGCCGGTGAGGCGAATGTCCCGTTCTTCTCGATCTCAGGTTCCGATTTTGTCGAGATGTTCGTCGGCGTCGGCGCAAGCCGTGTTCGCGACCTTTTCGAACAAGGAAAGAAGAATGCACCGTGCATCATCTTTATCGATGAGATCGACGCGGTCGGACGTCATCGAGGCGCGGGCCTCGGCGGCGGACACGATGAGCGCGAACAGACACTCAATCAACTTCTCGTCGAAATGGATGGATTTGAGTCGAACGACGGCGTCATCCTGATGGCTTCGACAAACAGGCCGGACGTTCTCGACCCGGCACTTCTCCGTCCGGGCCGCTTCGACCGTCAGGTCGTAGTGGGTTATCCGGACGTCCGCGGCCGCGAAGGGATCCTCAAGGTTCACACTCGCAAGATCCCGCTCGACGAAGGCGTAGATGTCAACGTGATCGCTAGAGGCACGCCAGGCTTTACCGGTGCCGATCTTGCGAATCTCGTTAATGAAGCTGCCTTGATCGCTGCACGGCAAAACAAAAAGGTCGTTACGCTTTATGACCTCGAATTTGCAAAAGACAAGGTCATGATGGGGCCTGAGCGCCGCAGCATGGTAATGACCGACAAGGAGCGACGATTGACGGCTATTCACGAAGCCGGTCACGCGCTTGTCGGTATGAACATTCCGGAAAGCGATCCGGTTCATAAAGTGACTATCGTTCCGCGTGGACGCGCCCTCGGCGTCACTTTCTTCCTGCCGGAGGCCGATGTTCTCGGGCGAACTAAGGAAGAACTCGAAGCGATGATCGCAAACTCAGTGGGAGGCCGCATCGCCGAAGAGATCTTCATCGGCCAGATCACAACCGGTGCATCCAACGATATCGAAAAAGCTACCGAACTCGCTCGCTCGATGGTTTGCCAGTACGGCATGTCTGACCTTGGCCCGCTCGCATTCGGCAAAAAGGAAGAGCAGATCTTCCTCGGCCGTGAGATCGCACAGCACCGTGACTTTTCCGAAGATACGGCGATAAAGATCGACCAGGCCGTGAAGAAGATCGTTTCCGAGCAGTATGCCCGTGCGACAAAGATCCTGACAGAAAATCGCGAAGCGATGGAACGTCTCGTCGAAGCGTTGCTCGAGCACGAGTCGCTCGATCTCGCACAGATGAAGCGTGTCATCGCCGGCCTCCCGGTCAACGCTGACGACAAGGTTTCGACCTCGTTCGACGACAGCGGTTCTGATTCGGAAGCAGAAAAGGCATCGACGCCTTTCAAGAAGCCGATACTGCCGCCTATCACGCCGAACAATCCGGCAACTGCCTAGTAAATTAAGAAGCTAGATCGCAAAGGGCAAAAGTAGAGTAAGCTTTACTTTTGCCTTTTTCCTTTTGCCTTATGTGGAAAACCTCACGCCGAGAGATATCGCTTGATGTGCCCCTTGTTATGGGCATTCTGAACGTCACGCCGGACAGCTTTTCGGACGGCGGCCGATACGCTGATATCAATGCCGCCTTACAGCGTGCCGACGAAATGATCGCCGAAGGTGCAGACGTCATCGACATAGGCGGCGAATCAACACGGCCCGGGAGCAAGCGGGTTTCCGCTGACGATGAGATCTCTCGCGTTGTTCCCGTGATCGAAGCGATATCCAAACGCCTTGATGTGCCGGTCTCGATCGACACAAGTAAATCCGCAGTTGCAGATGCAGCGGTCGATGCCGGAGCCGAGATCATCAATGATATTTCGGGACTACGGTTTGACGAAGCGATCGCCGAAGTTGCCGCACGGCACAAGACTGGTTTGGTCCTTATGCATTCCCGCGGCGAATTTGAGACGATGCATTCTCAGCCGCCTGTCGAAGACATCCTCACAGAAGTCGAAGAGGATCTTCGACGTTCAATTTCAGCGGCAGCGGCCGCAGGCGTGGCCGCAGAGCAGATCGTATTGGATATTGGCTTAGGTTTCGGGAAGACGTTAGATCAAAACCTGAAACTCATTGCACGACTCGATCGTTTGGTGAAGGAATTTCCAGTGTTTCCGATACTGGTCGGCGCTTCCCGGAAATCCTTTCTTGGAAAGCTGCTTGGAAAGGACGATCCAAAGGAGCGGCTCTCAGGAAGTCTTGCTTCTGCGGCGATCGCCGTGTGGAACGGTGCTAAGATACTGCGGGTCCACGACGTAGCCGCGACCGTCGATGCGGTCAAGATCGTAACGCAGACAAAGCTTCGTTGTTAGGCAATGGGAGGAGTGGAATGAAAGTTTACGTGATCATGACCGGGATCGTATTTGCGCTTCTCTTCGCTTCGCATATCCTACGCGCCGCGATCGAAGGGACGCACGTTCTTACCGAACCGATATTCATTTTCACCACGATCGTTTCGCTCGCACTTACGGCTTGGGCGGCTGTTATAACATTTCGCCGCCCCAAGGTCTGACCTATTTAGAAATCGTCTTCGGTCAGTTCGAGATAGAACGCGATCTCTTTCTTCTTTCTGGTGTTCAAACAGACCATGCCTCCCCCAATTCCGCCGCCATATTTGGTCGTCCAATCGGTCCGAGGGTCGCGCCAGTCCCCGGAGTTTCCGTCAAGGCTCTCGATCTCAGAACCATAAACGTCGCTAACGATGCCGAAATGATGCGTCGCCTTACCGTTTACATACGGCATGTGATAGATATCGCCGGGCCGCGGATTTGAGGTCTTCACAAATGCCTCTGCCATGCGCGACGTCGATTTATTGCCGAGCGGGGCTTTGGCGATCTTTCCTCTAAGCCCTGCCTGCTCTACCGTCCAATGGACGAAATGCGTGCACCAGCTGACCGCGAGATAATTACTGCTCGGGTTCGTACACGAAAGATCTACGTACTCTTTTACGCGTGCAGCGTTTGTTTTCAGGCTTGTGCCGATCTCGCCATAGCCTATATATAAAACCAGATCTCTATATCCCATTGTGCCTCCAAAAACACAAGAACAAAGACGGTCTGTTCGGGAATATTTTGCGAAAGTTTTGTCGGGCCGTGTTTCTCTGTTAAATTCGAATGATACTGAAGTAATGACGTATTTACGAATCTCCGCCATCGTGATCCTGATGCTGTCTGCCGCCGGCTTTACCGAATGTTATAAGCCGGTGACAGGAACCGGCCTTCCGAAGAACATAAAAAACATAGCCGTTCCGGCGTTCAAGTTTGAAGCGGCCGGACTGCGTTACCGCGTGGAGTCTCGATTCACCGAAGCCGTCTCGCGCGAGATCATTCGCCGCGGCGGTGGGCTGAAAGTTCAGGGGACATTGCAGGGTGCTGACGCCGTCGTTGAGGGGAACATTCGCGATTTTACCTTCAGCGGCGTCCTGCTGGACCGCGAGGGCCGCGCACGCGTGTATGAGGTCGTGATCACCTCTGCCGTTACTATCCGCGACCTTAAGGCGAACAAGATACTTTACGACAATCAGAATTTCGTCTTTCGCGATTCGTTCGAATTCAGCGAAGACCCGCGTTCATTCTTTAACGAAGAGGACCCCGCCGTCGAACGCATGGCCCGAGCCTTTGCCGAATCCGTCGTCTCGACCATCGTCAATGGCATGGGCGTAAAGGAAGAAAAGAAGTGATGCGAATGATTCAAACAGGATGGACAGGATAAACAGGATGCTTTTCTAGGAGCAAACAAGCTCTTGTTTTGTTCATCTTGCCTATCATGTCTGAATTTAGCGCTTATGCCGCTGACCCGCGAACAACTCAGAGAACAGCTTCGCCGCCGCGAGATAGCTCCAGTGTATGTACTGTACGGTGCCGAGACCTATTTGCGCGATGTTGCCGCAAAGACGATCGCCGATCTCTCATTCGGAAAGGAAGATTTTCGCGATTTTAACGACGACGTTTTCAGCCTGAACACTCCTGACAACATAAAGAACGCTCTTGCCGCAGCCGACCAATTGCCGATGATGGCACAGCGCCGTGTGGTGAAGATCACCGAAGTGCGGGTCACGGCGTCGGCAAACAAAGACACGCTTAAAGAAGATCAGTTCGATGCCCTAGCGTCTTACCTC
>CAYTDJ010000070.1:0-9268 GCA_964436265.1 uncultured Chloracidobacterium sp.
ACGTAAACGTGAACTCGAGACAAAACTGGAGCAAACCTATCCCGACTATTTCTCTAAATACTCGATGGTCACGTTCCGCGAAGACCTGCCGTATTCGGTCGCCAAGGAGAGAGGAAACGCTCAGGATCGGTTGTTGATGGAGATCTGTTCTGATTTAGATAGTATTTCAGACTTAGATCTCGGAAACGTTATTGCGAAAATTCGGAGTCTTCCTTCAACCTGATAAGGGGCTTGACACAATTTTACAAAACTAATCTGAACGACGTACGTTTTACAAACCATGAGGGTCGCGAAATTATCATTGATGATGTTGGTTTGGATGTTCGCATCATGTGTTCCATTTTCGTCGCAAACTAACAGGCCGCAGCAGCAGGATCAAGGGAACAATGCTCCTGTAGATTGGACGAAAGCTCAACCGTCGGTTCCGAAAGGCAAGGTCGGTGCTTTCGAGGTCGACGACTCTCAATACAAGACAAAGCGAAAGATCTGGGCCTACACGCCTGCAAATTATGACAAGCGACCAGCAGAAGCATATGATCTGTTGATCTCGTTTGATGGCCAGGATTATGTGAACGACATACCGTCGCCGACGGTCATGGACAATCTGATAGCAGCAGGCAAGATCAGGCCGGTTGTTCAGATCTTTGTCGATAACTCGGTCGACCGGCTTGGCGATCTGGCCAATCATCAGAAGTTCGCTGATTTTATTGCGAAGGAACTGGTACCATGGGCGCAAAAAACCTTTAATGTAACTCTCGACGCGAAACGGACGACCCTTTGCGGATATAGTGCCGGAGGTTTGGCTGCTGCCTATGTTGCCTATCGTCATCCTGAGAAATTTGGAAACGTGCTGTCGCAAAGCGGGGCGTTTTGGCGAGGAAATGAGGGGACTTCGGAACCCTTTGAATGGCTGACTTTGCAGTACCAGTCTTCGCCAAGGTTCAATATCAAGTTCTATCTGGTCGTGGGCGGCGCGGAGAACATCAAAAACGCATCAGGAAAGACCATGGTCGAGACCAGCAGCCATCTCCGCGATGTCCTGAAAGCGAAAGGTTACGAGGTCGAGTATCTGGAATATCCGAACGGCGTTCACTCGCCGGAGTTTTGGCGAGCCGAACTCGCTGACGGGTTGATCTTTTTGCTCGGAAAACATTAAATGGCAGATCTTGAGAATCTGAAGCTCGGAGATTGGATCGACATCTCCATTCCGCTGCATTTTAACGGCCCGCAGCCAAACGCTTACGGGGTTGCCAATGCGATGTCAGAACCCGTTTGTGCTGGTGATCTTATTGGTGATACACGAGAAGGCGGAAGTGTCAACTTTGAACAATATACCTTCATTCCGCATTGTAACGGTACGCATACGGAATGCGTTGGCCACATAACGAACGAACGAATTTCGGTCACCGACTGTCTGCGTGACGTCATCATCCAAGCCGTTGTGCTGTCAGTTAAACCGGAGACGACGACAGATGACAGTTATTCAGTACCTTTTGGTGAGAGTGACAGTATGATAACGCGGGGTTCTCTGGCCGGACTTAAGTCATCGATCGGGTCAGGACGGACTCGGACGGCCCTAATCGTCCGCACTAATCCAAACGAGGAAAGCAAACTCTCTTGTAGTTATAGTGAAGATCGGATCCCGCCGTATTTCACCATCGAGGCAATGAGGCTGATCGTCGAGCTAGGATTCGATCACCTTCTTGTTGATGTCCCGTCTGTCGACAGACTGTTCGATGACGGCAACCTTTCAAATCACCGTATCTTCTGGAATGTTGAACCGAAAAGCTTCGAGTTGCGTTCGAATCTGCGAAGGCACTGCACGATCACCGAAATGATCTACGTGCCCAATTACGTAGAAGATGGTGAGTATTTATTGAATCTGCAGATCGCACCATTTGATTCGGATGCAGCGCCTTCCCGTCCCATGATCCTCAGGCGATAGCGTATACGACCAAACACTCACTTTTCCGGAACATACTCCCAGTGCCAGGGCTCGTAGAAATATGGATAGAAACCGAATCGGCTTGCGTTCTTAACAAGCCATTTGTAAGCGGGCGTTTCGATCTGCAGCTGCCGATTCGCATCTTTTGTTGAAACAGGATCGCCGCCGACGTAGATGTCTAGTGCCTGGCCGGTTGAATGAGCACTGAATTTTGCCAAGGCCGAACGGCTAGAATTAGGCGCCTTTCGACGAAGGGCGGCCTGGTATTCCGGTGAACGGTATGCCGAGATTATTGTTAGGTATTTCACTCCGGATCCAGTTCGGTACTTGTGGCCAAGGTCCCGTTCAGCCGCCGCGATCATCTTCTTGTAGGCCGAGTAGGCCTCGCGATCGAGTTTAAGAAGCTCGGGACTTCGTGTCTGGTCGAAAAACTCATCAATGGGTGCAGATATCAGCCTGTCTGCATCCGGCAAGAAATATCTGAATTGCCTTTGAGCCTGCCAAACAGAAACGAATCTGCTCATCGTCTCGGCATCGAGCACACCGGATGCCGTCAATCCTTGTTTCGCTTGCCAATCCGCTAGTGCTGACGCAAAATCCGCTGAATCCGGCAAGGCTTCCGTTCCCAGGGAGCGCGAGATCAACGGAACGTAGATGCTCCATCCATTTTGCAATTTACCGCCAAATGACCATGCCAGTTTTGATAGTTGATCTTTATTCTTCAATGCGGCGAAGGTAAATCTAATGATGCGAAGGTCATCCGATGGAGCCGTCTTAACGGTTATGGCAACGCGCATCGATCCTGCTTTTGTGGTCGTCTGAGCAGACGCAGCAAAACCTCCGAGCAGTAAACACAGAGAAGCGGCGCCAAAAGCGAAACTCTTAAGTGGGCTGAACATCAGAAACCAGCCTTTCATATCGCGATTTGATGTATCGCTGTACCCTTCCGTTTGCCGCGTGTTGATCGTTACTTGACCGCGTGCTCGAGAGCATCTTTCAGTTTTGGATATTTGAACTCGAACCCGGCATCTAGCAGTCGCTTAGGAACAACGCGGGTCGAATCCAATAACAAAGCATCGCCCATCTCGCCAAAGACCATGTGAACGGCGAATTCGGGCAAAGGCAAGAATGTAGGGCGATAAAGGACACCGCCCAAGGTTTTTGTAAATTCTTCATTAGTGACCGGGTTTGGAGCGGTCACATTTATCGCACCGCGAAAATCCTCGTTTTCGAGTACGAAATTGATGATCCTGACCACATCATCTAACGAGACCCAGCTCATCCATTGTTCACCGCTGCCGATCACACCGCCGACGCCGAGTTTGAAGGGTGTCATCATCGTCGCAAGCGCACCGCCGTCCTTAGAAAGGACAATGCCGGTACGAAGCAAAACAGTGCGGATCCCCATATCTTCCGCTCGACGGGATTCTGCTTCCCATTCCTTGCTGATCTCAGAAAGAAAAGTCTTGCCTGCAGAACTTGATTCGGTCATCTCGTCGCTGCCTCGATCGCCATAGAACCCGATCGCAGATCCGGAGATAAAAACCTTCGGTTTTTGTTTGAGCTTGTCAAAGGTCTCGATCATAGATCGCGTGCCGAATACGCGGCTGTCGCGGATCGCCTTTTTCTTTTCCTCAGTCCATCGCAGTCCGCTTATATTTTCCCCGGCAAGATGGATTACGGCGTCATAACCCTCAAGACGAGGCAGATCCTCCGTTGAAAAACCGGCATCCGGGTCCCATTTAACGTGCCGATCGTCTTTTGGTTCGCTTCTGGAGGCAAGGAGCATTTCATAGCCCTTTTCTTTGAAGGAGGCTTGAAGAGCTTTACCGATAAGGCCGCTCGCACCAGTGATCAGTATTTTCATAGACCCCTAGATTCTATCAAAATACTGTCTTCGTCAGGATCACTGTTGCGGATGTCTGAGTTTATCGTGGACAAGCGTGGCGAGTATCCGGATCTCGCGATCGGAAAGTTGACTGCGAAATGGGGTCATACCATTTCCGCCTTCGGAGATCTGTTTGTAGATCTCATCCTCGGTCTTGAATTTGAACTCTCCGGAACGAAGGCTCGGCACAACGGTTCCGTCTTGGAGAGTCTTGCCATTTCCCTCAGTACCGTGGCAGATGGCACAGTTCTGCCGAAACAGGGAGGCATCGTATTCTTTGCTTTCCGCAACAATGAAACGGCCCGCTTTTGACGATTGGCACGCAAAAATAAAACCAAGTAGGAACACGAGAATTATTATGGGCTTTACATGGAACATCCTGTCATCAATAATTCTCACGCAGAGTTCTACGAGGCGCAAAACAAGAAAGATTACCGAAACTTAATTCTAAGAGTAGAAACGTATTCACTATCGGAGCGCCATACTACATCGGGGATGAGGCTATTTATGCTCAACCTCATGTCTCAGGGCAAGTTTCGATATCTTGCCAGTGTTGCCTATGGGCAGGCTGTCGCGAAACTCGACGTAACGCGGATATTTGTTGGCTGCGAATTGCTCGCGGCACCAATCGATAAATGCAGCGTCGGAAAGTTGTGCCCCTTCTTTTAGCACCAAATATGCCTTCACTTCTTCCCCCAAGCGATCGTCCGGTACTCCGATCACGGCACACAGCGAAACTGCAGGATGCGTCATTATTATCTCTTCAAGCTCGCGTGGATAAACGTTGTAACCGCCGCGAAGGATCATATCTTTCTTACGATCGACGATCGCAAGATAGCCTTCCTCGTCCATGATGCCGATGTCGCCCGTGTGAAACCAACCGTCCTTGAAAGCGTCGGCCGTTGCCTCCGGCCGTTTGTAATAGCCCTTCATCACGTTCGTTCCGCGGATCAGGACCTCTCCGCGTTCTCCTCGAGGCACCTCCTTGTCGTCCTCGCCAGCGCAGATCACCTCAACGCCGAAGATCGCCTGGCCGACGGTTCCTGGTTTCGAAGGTTTTTGAAAATGATTGAACGTCGCAAGCGGCGAGGTTTCGCTTAGGCCATAACCTTCCATGACTCGTACACCGAACTTCTGCTCGAACGCCTTCATGACCTCGACCGGCATCGGCGCCCCGCCGGACGTACAAACTTTCATATTTTCCCGAATAAGGTCGATATCATAACCTTCTTCTTCTACGTATTTTAGGAGAGCCCAATACATCGTCGGCACGCCGACCCAGAAGTTCACTTTTTCTTTTACCATCACATCCAGTGTGGCTTTAGGTTCGAACCTCGGCAGAAGGACCACGCGGTTTCCGGCATAGATGTTCGTATTCATCTGTACGGTCTGGCCGGTCGTATGGAACAACGGCAGCGTTATCAAAGCGGTCTTATGAACCCCGTCGGTATTGTCCAGGACTGGAAGGTGTATGCTGTAGGTCGTAACAACGTTCGACCATAGATTAAGGTGCGTCAACTCCGCTCCTTTCGGCTGCCCCGTGGTGCCCGACGTGTAAAGAATTGCGCACGTGTCATTGGGCGATGTCGGATATATTTCGAATTTATCGGACTTATCGAAGATGAGCTCACCTAGAGTCTTGTGTCCCTCGAACGGAGCAGGCCCCTCTGGCCCTTTTGTCATTACGATCAGATGTTCACACGAATCGACCTTATCAAACGCGTCTTTCGCGTGCTTGCCCATCTGCATTTCCGACGTGCCTTCAAACGCGAATATCGCTTTAGCGTCAGAGTCGCGAAGTTGGTATTCGATCTCGCGAGCCGTAAAAAGTACACAGGTCGGGACAACTACAGCACCAGCTTTCATGATGCCGTAATAAACGATCGGAAAATATGGGAGGTTCGGGCAGAGCAACGCGACCTTGTCATTGTGTCCTATGCCCATTGAAACCAGGGCGTTCGCTACCTGGTTAGACATTACCTCAAGCTGTGCGTATGTCAGACGCATATCGTTCCAAACGATCGCCTCTTTTTCGGGAGAAAGTCGCGCGTGGTGAGACACTATGGACGCAAGATTCAATGTAGTTACATTGCTCATAAGTCGGTTAAAGCTTTTCCTTCAGTTATTCCGAAATGATCAGGTTGGTAGAGGTATTTTTACCACAAAATCAATATTTCTTGAAGAGACGAGCAAGCACTCACATCGATCCGGTCAATTGGCTTGATCTTGAGAAATCTATTTGGGAACTCGATGAGATCTCCGTGCGCAGCTTCTGTATCGAGTGGACTCGCCACTCCTCTCTTTGTTGTGGAAAATCACTCCTGAAATGGCCGCCTCTGGATTCCTCTCGCCAGAGTGCCGCGCGAGTAACCAGCAATGCGAGAGAGACAAAATTTCGCGATGACGTACTCAGCGATGAACGTTCGATCTGTTCAAATTCCGCAATCGCCCGAGTGAGTGAATCTTTGTCGCGAAGTATCCCAACACGCTCCCACATCACGCGTTTGACGCGCTTCTTGACCGCTGTGCTAATGGAAGATCGCGAAACCGTGTCAGATGATCCAAGTACAGGCAGTTGTAGAGATCTGCCGATCTCCACATCTTGATTATCGGTTACGGCGGCCTCACCTGCTCTTGCACCGAATACAAGTCCTTCGAGCAGCGAATTTGATGCGAGCCGGTTTGCACCGTGAACTCCTGTGCATGTCACTTCCCCGGCAGCATAAAGACCGCGAACAGTTGACCGTCCGTGTAGATCCGTTCGGATCCCTCCCATGCAGTAATGCGAAGCAGGTGATACCGGTAGCAAGTCCCTAGCTAGGTTCAGGCCATAGGCCGCGCACGTTTCATAGATCTTCGGAAAACGGTGTTTCAGAAACTCTTCGTCCAAAGCGGTCATGTCAAGAAAAACAGTTCGCGAACCTGTACGCCGCATTTCGGCTACGATCGACCGCGATACGATGTCTCGCGGGGCAAGTTCAAGTCGTTCATCGTATCGGCCCATGAACCGCTCGCCTTGGGTGTTTCGCAAGATCCCGCCTTCGCCGCGCATCGCTTCGCTGAGCAAGAATCGCGGTGCGCCCTCAATGCTCAGAGCTGTAGGATGAAACTGGACGAACTCCATATCCGCCATTTCTGCTCCGGCAAAATACGCCATCGCCATGCCGTCACCGGTCGCGACCGGCGGATTCGTCGTATGTTGGTAAAGCTGACCAGCTCCGCCCGTGCACATTATGACCGCCTTTGCGTATATCTCGCGGGGCCCACGAAGTATAGGATCGAGAAACCGTACACCCGTGCATCGGCCGTCCTTAACGATCAGACTTTCAGTATTGGCAAATGGCAAGAGATTTATCGTTTTCTCCTGCCTCGCCCTGGCGATCATTGAACGTACAAATTCGGCCCCGGTAGAATCTCCGTGAGCATGTAGGATTCGTCGGCGGGAATGCGCGGCTTCCTTTGTGAACACAAGTTCGCCGCCCTCGCGATCAAACTCCGTTCCCCAGTCGATGAGCTGTTTGATGTATTTGGTACCCTCAGAAACCAGGGTCTCGACCGCTTTTTCGTCGCAAAGTCCGGCCCCGGCAACGAGGGTATCTCCCTCGTGGAGCCCGGCGTCATCGTCTTCCGACAACACAACCGCGACGCCGCCCTGCGCGTATTCGGTGTTGGACTCGCTTGCCTTGTCCTTGGTAAGAACAGTAACGTTTGCACCGGCTTCTGCAAGTGCTATCGAAGCACGAAGCCCGGCCACCCCGCTCCCAATGACGATAAAGTCCGTAACTAGAGACATTAAGAGAAATGTAACAAATTAAAGACCTGTCCGCTATCTTATTATCGATTCAAAAGAACCCCTTCGTTAGGTTGATGTCATACTCCAGATATGCCTTCAGACTGCAGCAAACCTGCATCCATCCGGCGCAGTTATCATATGAATGCTTCAAGCCGGTTTCGTCCTCTTTCCAGCCGGTTTCGCTGATAGAAACGATAGTCTCGTCTTGACCAACAGCCTCGAAACGGATCTCAACCCGTGTTATCGTATCTCCGTCATGCGACAGCCATTCGAACGCGATCAGTTCATTCTTTTGACATTCCTTTACGTGAACCTCATAGGCGGTCGGCCAGTAATCCCATTCCCAGATAACAGTGGTCCCGGCATCGAGCGGAGCACTCGCACGTTTCGTCGTGAAGTAACTCTCTAGCTTTCGCGGATCGTAAACTGCGTCGAAGACCTCTGCGACCGGCTTTTGTATCTTCGTCTGAACACGAAATTTCAGTTCCATGATCTAAGCCTTCGCGGTCCCATGATGATCCTCGGGTTTGTAGAGTCCTTCAAACGCGCCTCTTCGAAGGTTTATCCCGTATTCCGTAAATGCTTTCAGGCAGCAAAGCATTTGTCCCCAGCCGTAACAATTCAGATACGAACTGTTTAGGTCATCCTGCGTCTCACGCCATCCGGTCTCGCTTATGCGAACGATCGTATCATCTCCATCAACCTCGAACCGCATTTCGACATGGGTTTGCAGCCCCTTTGCGCCTTCCCATCCAAGTTCAATGAGTTCATTCGGAATAACCGTTTTGACGTCAACGGGAAACTTGACCTTCTCGTCTCCGGGATTATCGGCGAACGCCCATTCCACGGTCGTTCCCTCGTCCAGCGGAGCGCTTGCACCGCCGTTCGTAAAATAGCCGCTCAGTTTCGATGGGTTGTACACTGCGTCGAAGACCTCTGTAACCGGCTTTTGTATCTTTGTTTGTACCTTGAATTTCAGTTCCATGATCACCTCATTTTGTATGTAATATCTTTCACTTTTCTGCCATTTTCCTTTTCGCGAGCGCTGAGTATATGTTATAGTTTTATAACATGTCAAGAGAAAAAAATGAGGATCTCATTTACAAGGCGTTGGCGGACCGCAGGCGTCGGGAGATCCTCGATCTCTTGAAGGACGAGCCAAAGACTACGGGCGATATTTGCGCGAAATTCAAAACTCTCGACCGCTGTACGGTTATGCAGCATCTCGGCGTGTTGGAAAAAGCTGGGCTGGTCTTCTCTCAAAAGAAGGGTAAATTTAGGTGGAACTACTTGAATTCGGTCCCTATTCGCGAGATCTATGATCGATGGATCAATAAATACGCCTCGCCTAATGTAGAACTTCTGAGAGACCTTAAACGAGATCTAGAATCTAAATAAACAAGCCCGCCGCTTTCGACGGGCTTGTTTCTCCTTCATTCCGTCTTATTGCGGTATCTTCAATTCCTGTCCCGGATAGATCTTGTCAGGGTGATTGAGGATATCGCGATTGTGATCCCAGATCGACTTCCACGGGATTCCGTACTTATTTCCGATCTTGGTCAGGTTGTCTCCTGAAACGACCGTATATGTGTGTACATCGCCACCTGCCGCGGCGGCCGCGGTCGTAATGTTCAGGATCAGG
>CAYTDJ010000071.1:0-9192 GCA_964436265.1 uncultured Chloracidobacterium sp.
CTGCGATACAGCCAAAGAAAAACGAGCGTCCGTCCACGATCGGAAAGCAGGCGGTGGCCGTTCAAAAGGCCGCGAAAGAACCGGCATATCGCTATGAATTCACCCAGCCCGATTTCGTCGTAAGCCGGATCGTCATCGTACATGACGGTGACGGCAAAGGCACGATCTCATTCCAAAAGCGTTCTGCCGAAGAACAGCTTTCCGAGCCGATCGAGATCTCACCGTCAACACTTGAAAAGCTGAAGGCCGCATTTGCTGCGTTGAACTTCATCGATTCGACCGAGAATTACCAATTCGAGCGGGATTTTTCGAATATGGGCAACATCGCGATCACCTTAAAGGACAAAGGCCGGGAACGCACTGCAAAATACAATTGGACATCGAACAAGGATGCCAAGACATTGATGGACGAATATCGAAAGGTCGCGAACCAGGCGGTTTGGATGTTCGACATCAACCTTGCCCGCGAGAATCAGCCGCTCGAAACACCAAAGCTTGTCGAGGCGTTCGACTCTCTTTTGAAACGAAACGAGATCGCCGACCCGAAGCAAATGCTTCCGTTTCTCGTCGCCCTCAGCAACGACGAACGAATCCCTCTCATCGGACGCAACCACGCCGGAAAGCTCGTCAAGCAAATAGAAAAGCAGAAGAAATAGAGTTTAGGTTGGCTCGATCGTGCCGTCGTCGGTGATCTTTGGCGCAGACGCGCCAAAATCGGCTTGCGAGAGCGAGCGGACCTTGCGTATCGCCTCGCCTTCGGGATCGAGGGAAGGGATGCCGCGGCCGACCTGTTTGCCGGAGTGGATCTTGCCGCCGAGGAATCTTCCGTCAGGTGCAAGGTGAGCCTCGAGAATGATGGTCAGCGCGGTCTCGTTCTTGAGCGAAAACCATCCATAGGTGGCGAAGTTCCCCAGGCTATAAGCAATTAAGCGGTCTTTGTAGATCTCCATGCCGCGAAGTACGTGCGGGCCGTGGCCGAGAACGAGATCTGCACCGGCATCTATGACCGTTCGAGCGAATAACGGCAGATTACCGCGTTTCTCGCCAAAAAAGATCTCCGTTTCTTTCGGTACGTTTTGATACGCCGACCCTTCGGCACCGCCGTGAAAGGAGACGATGACGATGTCTGCCGTCTTGTCTGCTTCGGCAACGAGGCGTCGTGCCGTCACAAGGTCGTTGACGTTGGGCACGATATTATTGTGTGCAAAGCCGATGAACGCTATCTTTTTGCCCTTTATATCGAGATAAGCGGTCGAATACTTGAATCGGTCGCTGCCGGCGTATTTGATCCCCTGTTCATCCAATGCTCGCCGTGTGCTGAGACGGCCTACATCGCCAAAATCGCCTGCGTGGTTGTTGGCGAGGCTCATCACATCAAATCCGGCTTCCTTCAGGTACTTTGCGTACCTTGTTGGCATTCGGAACGCATAACATCGAATGGGTTCGGGTTTCTTTGGCGTGCCCGAAGGTTCGGGCGTTGGGGTTGCCAAAGCCGCGGGTTTCGGCGGTTTGCATTTTGCCGATGAGCCGCTATCTACGATCGGGCCTTCCATATTTCCAAACGCGATGTCGGCCGCGGAAAGGATCGGCGTGACTTCCTTTAACAGATCTGCTCCGTCCTTTGGGGGCATCCGCGAGTCGTCAGGATATGGCGAGGCGAGCATAATGTCGCCGACGGCAGCGACGGATATCGCGTCCTTTGGAAACGGAGTTGGCGTAGGAGTGGCCGTCTGAGCTCTCACACTACCCGGCCCGGAATCAGACGATCCGCAGCCAATGGCCATTAGAGCGGAGATCAATATTATTGAAAATCGATATTTCATCAGTGCAACTTGCCGAGGTCGCGCGGCCCGCACCATCTTAGATGCATATTAAGAATATCGAACCGCAAAACTTCTGCCAAGAAATATTCGGCGATGGAAAGTTTTGGTTTGCTAGAATACCTTGGACAATGCCGTATCAATATATAAAACCTCTGTGGAAGCGGCTGTCGCCGTCAATGCGGATAAAGATCACGCGACTGTTTCAGCCGACCTTTACCGTTTCCGCAGCAGCGGTCGTTCTTAATGAGGATAACGAGGTCCTTTTGCTCGACCACCTCCTCAGGCCTACGAGCGGCTGGGGCATTCCCGGAGGTTTTCTAGATCCGGGCGAACAGCCTGAGACGGCGGTAGTGCGGGAGGTACGGGAAGAGACCGGGATCGAGTTGGAGGACGTGAGAATGATAAAGGTCAGGACGATCGGACGTCACGTCGAGACGCTCTTTTCCGCGCGAGGCACCGGCGAAGCAAAGGTGCTAAGCCGTGAAATAACAGAGGCCAGATGGTTTAGTATCGAATCGCTTCCGGAACAGCTTCCTAAGTTTCAAAGGGATCTTGTTAAAGCCGTATTGAAGGGTGAAATTTGATAATTGTCTTTTCGCTTATTAAGATAACAGTTCGCACAAGATTTTAAGTACGCGAAAAGGAGACTGTAAATGGTAGATCTGATACCCACGCAAGAATCTGTAATGGAGATCCTGAGATCGACGGGAGCTTACCGCAAAGGCCACTTCATCTATCCGAACGGCAAGCATGCCTCGCATTATTTTCAGATGCCGCTCGCGTTTCGATATTACGATAACGCCCGGATCCTCTCGGTGGGCCTCAGCCGATTGTTTCGGATGGAAAAGTCGATCTCGAGCCGTTTGCCAAAAGTTTCCGTGATCAGCCCGAGCCCGGGCGGCATTATGGTCGCATTCGGTGTGCGCGAGGCCCTCAGCGCAGAACAGATCTACTGGGCGGAACGCGAGGATGGGAAACGCCAGTTTCGCCAATATATGGCTGAATCAGACGTTCATCCCGCAATAATCGTTGACGATATCATTCGATCCGGCACTGCGATCAGGGAAACACTCGCATTATGTAAGGAGATCAATACCGAAGTGCTCGGTATCGGCGCGATCGCCAGATTCGAAGACGGGCCGACAGAATTTGACGGAATTCCGGTGAAATCGCTGCTGAATTTTGACGTAAATTTCTACGAGACCGAAGATGAATGGAAGGTTTCACGGAGCGCGTCGGACGCAGAGGAAGAGAAGGTCCGGTTCTAGTTAATTTATGATCACAATGAGAGCCGTTCTTCAGCGTTGAGGAACGGCTTTTGTTATATCTCGTGGCGGTTAGCGAGTGCCTTGTCCATCGTGACCTCGTCAACATATTCGAGGTCGCTGCCGACCGGCATTCCCATCGCGATCCGCGTGACGCGGACGCCAAGCGGCTTCAGCAATCGAGCAATGTAGTTGGCGGTCGCTTCACCCTCGGTGGTCGGGTTTGTGGCTACTATGATCTCCTTCACCTCAACACCTTCGTTATTTTCTGGCATCAGACGCGGAAGTAGATTAGCGATCATCAGCTCATCGGGCCCAACGCCGCGGATAGGCGAAAGCGAGCCATGGAGGATGTGATAAAGCCCTTTGAAAGAACGTGTCTTTTCGACGGCGACGAGGTTATAAGGCTCTTCGACAATGCAGATCACGGAACGATCGCGCTTAGGGTTGGAGCAGTAGAGACACGGATCGACGTCCGTCAGATTATTGCAAACAGAGCAAAAGACGATCTTTTCCTTCACTTCGCGGAGCGAATCGATGAAATTATCGACTTCCGTCTTTGGCCGGCGCAGTACGTAAAAGGCAAGCCTTTGGGCAGATTTATGACCGATGCCCGGAAGCCGTTTGAATTCGTCAATGAGCCGCGCAACTGGTTCTGAGTAGTCGAGCATATTGGAAAGTGAATACCTAAAAACCAATAACTAAAAGCGAAAGCAGAGCAACTCAAAACCTTTCACTTTTAGTTATTCGTTATTAGCCCTTAGTTACATTAGTCCTGGCGGCAGCATTCCGCCGAGCTTTCCTTTGAGCGATTCCTCGACCTTGCGGTGAGCTTCGTTAAGGGCCGCGACGGTCAGGTCCTGGATCATTTCGACATCGCCGTCTTTGACGAGATCGGGTGAGATCGTGAGTTCGACGACCTCGAAATCGCCACGCATCTTCACCGAAACGGCACCTCCGCCGGCCGATGCATCGACCACGGTCTGCTTCATTTCCTTGCCCATCTGCTCCTGCATTTGCTGGGCCTGCTTCATCATCGAATTTAGGTCGAAACCACCGGGAAATTTCATCTTTGTAAATCCTTTTATCTGATCAAATTTTGATTCAATCGTATCTTTCGACACCGGCAATTGCAAACTTTAGCGTTTCGGAGAAAGCCGTGCAGAATACTGTGGTTATCCACATGCCGTCACTGTGACTTGAGTCACTCCATTTTTGCACGTGACTCTATATCATCATCTCGTACCTAAGGAGAGGTATATACGATGAGCACGGAAAAGAACGGTAGTTTTTACAATGCGGGAATTCCACTGGCGATCGGCTTTGTCCTGGCGGCACTGATCTTTGGCTGGTTCTACGCCAGTTCAAAACGAGGTGACGATGCGATCACGGTCACCGGTTCGGCAAAGAAAAGGATAACGTCAGATCTTGTGGTTTGGAGTGCGGGTGTTTCGGTACAAGGCTCTCAGCTTTCCGAATCGTATAAACAGCTTTCCGACAATATACCGCGGATCAAACAGTATCTTTTGGAGAAAGGCGTGCCTGAAAACCAGATGACGGTATCTTCGATCACGACTACGACGTTGAAGCGCCGCGATGCCGACGGTGTAGAAACAAACGAGATAACCGGATATCTTCTCTCTCAGCAGATCGAGGTGCGTTCGAACGACGTGCAAAAGATCTCTCAGATCGCACGCGAGGCGACCGAACTGATAAATCAGGGCATTTTGATCGAATCGAAAGCGCCGCAGTATTACTACACACAGATCGGCGATCTTAAGGTCGAAATGCTTGGCGAGGCTGCCAAGGATGCGAAGGAACGTGCAGCTAAGATAGCATCAAGTACGGGAAACTCGATCGGTTCGGTGCGTTCGGCAAAGATGGGGGTTCTGCAGATAACAGCAGCCGATTCGACCGATGTTTCGGACTACGGCGTATATGACACGTCAACGATCGAAAAAGACATGACCGCTGTCGTGAATGTGAGTTTTGCTGTAAATTAGTCTGATCGGCGGATCAGTACTAATGCCGGAAACTGCATTTGAGAACGACCTATTGACCTTTCGAACGCTGTATGACAGCCCGATGATCTCGGTGCGCGACTATGTCTGCCGTGTAAAAGATCATCACCACTCTCCTGAAGAGGTCTCGGACCTAAATAGTATCGTCCTTATGCGGCACGGCGCGTTCTCGAAGCACTTTGAGAAACGCGTCGTCACCGCTGACGTAAACCAGGCCACCTTCTTCACAAAGGACTCGGTCTATCGCGTGAGCCATCCGACGGACTGCGGCGATCGAGGAACGACGATCGTCGTTGCTCCGCCGATCCTGACGGACATAATACGCGAACTCGACCCGTCGGTAGACGAACGCCCTGAGCAGCCGTTTCCGTTTGTAACGGGCCCATGTTCGCCGGAGATATTTTGGCGTCACCGCGAATTCGTCCGCAGATTGGAAACTGCAGGAGTATCTCCGCTCGAACCGCTCTGGGCCGACGTGACCGGATTGCAGCTGATCGCAGATGTTTTGGAAGCGGCGTTTGTTCATTCGGGAAGAGAAATAAAGAAGCGTCTCTCGACCGTTGCTGATCATGCGGAAAAGGTCAATGCCGCCAAGAGCTACCTTTCTGCCCATCTCGGAGACAATGTCTCTCTAGACGAAGTGGCCTCGGCGGTCTATTCGTCGCCGTTCAATTTTTCTCGGATATTTCAGGAGCAAACCGGATTGCCGGTACACCGGTATTTAACGCGTCTCAGGCTTCGCGCTTCCCTTGAACGCGTCCTCGAGAAAGACGCAGATCTTACCACCATAGCCCTCGATCTCGGGTTTTCGAGCCACAGCCATTTCTCTGACGTTTTTAAGCGAGAGTTCGGCAAAACACCGTCTGAATACAGAAATTCCGCAACAAGTATTGGCGTCGCCGAAACAAGCAAGAATCTGATAGCCTGAGGATTCCCCTTTGAATAATCTGTGAATGTGGAACGTAAGATCCACATATTCATAACAAAAGGGAGGCCATTATGGCAGCACAAAAATGTCCGGTATGCGATTGGGAAGTTACCGACGGCGGCGTAAAAGTAACAGTAGGCGGAACAGAGATCACCGTCTGTTGTGACGATTGCGCCAAGGACGCTATCGCCAAACACAGCGAAGCGAAAGCCTGATGAAACTTTGCGTCATTTGCGGGCTTTGTGTGTGACCTTTTAACATTCAAGGCTCGCAGAGGACGTAGGCTAAAACCAAACTACGATGACGACACAGAAGGAAAAAGCAGAACTTTTCGCAAGTCTTCATAAAAAAGGTGACCCTGTAGTTCTTTTCAACATATGGGACGCCGGAAGCGCAAAGGCCGCTGCGGATGCAGGCGCAAAGGCCATAGCCACCGGAAGTTGGTCGGTAGCTGCGGCAAACGGGTACGCGGACGCCGAAGAGATCCCGCTCGAAAGAGTGATCTGGAATATCGAACGGATCGCCTCAAGCGTCGATCTTCCCGTTTCAATCGATTTCGAAGGCGGCTATGGCGTATCACCTGACAAACTTCGTGAGAACGTCTCGCGAGTCATTGATGCAGGGGCGATCGGGATCAATTTTGAAGATCAGGTCGTAGGCGGCGAAGGACTCTATTCGATCGAGCAGCAATCCGCGCGGATCAGTGCGATCCGCAATGCGGCTGACGAAAAAGGTATTCCCCTTTTTATAAACGCCCGCACTGACGTGTTTCTAAAGAATTTGCCTGCGGATGACACACATGAACTTGTTGGGGAAGCGATAGAGCGGGCAGACGCATATGCCGAAGCCGGCGCAAGCGGCTTTTTTGCTCCGGGCTTGCGCAATGCCGAGTTGATCAAGATCGTGTGCGAACGCTCGCCGCTGCCTGTAAACATCTTCGTCATTCCCGGTGTTCCGTCTAACCAGGAAATGGCCGATCTCGGCGTCGCCCGTATAAGCTACGGGCCCGGGCCGTACAGGCAGATGATCGATGCACTCAGGACGGCAGCGAATTCGATCTATTCGGTTTGAACTACCCGAACAGTTGCATCTTTTATCGCCGATCCGCGGCGTTACACAAGAGATCAAGAAGTCAGCTCATATCTGAATCAAAAGAAGAGGCTATGATTCTTCTTGCAATTTGTGATAAAAACAGTTACAAATAGCCGATATGCAGATCGAATGGAAATCCGAGTCCGAGTCACCGTATATTTCGGTCGAACGTGCGGAATGGAACGGTGTCCGGGTACACAGGGCAACCGTACTTCCGGGCCGCATGCTCGAGCACGAAAGCGAATGTCACGAAGTTAACGTAAACATTGCCGGTACGCTCACGACTGAAAAGCGTTCCGCAACAGGCCGACTCATTAAGACTACCGGAACGGGCGGAAATGTTTGTATAACGCCTTCGGGCCAGTCGATCAGCGCACATTGGGACAAACCGCTCGACAACCTGGGGTTTGCGCTCGACTCGAAGTTCGTATCCGATGTAGCGGCCGAAAACGGATTCTCGCGTGATGTCGAGTTCATCGAGGTTTACAAGAAGAAGGACCCTTTGATCCAGAGTCTTGGTATTTCATTGCTCGAGAGTGCCTCGGCAGCAACGTCGCTTGGAAGGCTCTATGCCGACTCGCTGATCCAGACACTGACGCTTCATTTGCTGTCAAATTACACAACCGCCTTCACCAAGTCTGCCCCAAAGAGCGGCGGACTTTCGGGTTATAAACTGCGACGCGTTACGGAATACATCGACGCGAAATTTGACGAGGATATCTCGCTAAATGAGCTTTCTGCAGTTGCGGAACTAAGCTCGTTTCATTTTGCGCGGGCGTTTCGCAAATCTACCGGAAAGACGCCGCAGCAATTTCTGATGCACCGCCGCGTGGAGCGGGCAAAGGAACTCTTGAGCCGTCCCGACCTGCCGATCGTCGAGGTCGGACTCAGAACCGGTTTCAAGAATCAGAGCCATTTCACGACCTTGTTTCGCAAGTACACGAACTTTACGCCGAAAATATGGCGTGAGATCAGGCTCGCGTAGGTAAACCTTCGCAGCAATTTCAGAACAAACTTCGCAAGAATTTGAAAGACCTTATTGGAACGTATTTTCTAAACTCATCCGCAGGCTGATAACTGCCTAAGGAGAAATGAAAATGCGTTTATTTGTTTTATTGATAGTTCTTGCTTCGGCCATTGCCGCGAACGCGCAAAGTACGCGGGCATTGCAGTCATTTGAGATAGGTATGAAAGCTTCAGAGACGGGAGATCACCTCGCAGCATTGTCCGAGTTCAGGGACACACTGCGTCTTATCGAACGTGAAGGCGCAACGGAGCGATTTTTTGCCAAGGTTCACTACAATCTGGGTGTTTCAAATTACAAATTGCAGCGGTTTAACGAGGCGGTCGCCGAATATTCAAAGGCTCTTTGGTTCACTAACGGATCGTACGGACGAGCCTCGTACGCGCTTGGGCTTGCGCAAACAGAGCTCGGAAATTGGAACGACGCGGAAAAAGCATTTCGGCACGCGATAATTCGAAACAACCGCGACGGAGAGGCTTGGTTCGATCTGGCTTTTGTCTATTTGGCGTTGGGAAATAATGACAAGGCGATCGCCGCTTTTCAAAAGGCAGTGAAATATCGGGCAACGGAAACGGCGGTAAGCCATAACAACATTGGGGTGCTGCTTGCAGCGGAAGGCAAAACCCGAGAGGCAGAAACTGAGTTTAAAACGGCTTTTGAGTCCTCGAACGGCTCATTAGCACAAGCTGCAGCAAACCTCGAGAATCTGGGAGCGGGCTCGCCAACGACACGCCGCCTTGAAATTGCTAAACGTCAGCAAACGGGAGACAGCCCTAAAACACTATGAGCAAACAAGAAGACGTAATGGCTATCTTGAAGCTTTATGAACTTCGCCGCGACGAGCAAATGCGGGCCGCCAGGCAGTGGTACTTTTCTAAGTTCGCGCCTGAGTCGGCAATGGACATCGTCATGCTCTATCGTGCCGGTGAACGAGCAAGCGCTAATTTCAGAATGGTCACGTCTTATTGGGACACGGCGGCGTCACTTGTTCTAAATGGCGGGATCGACCAGAAGATGTTTCTCGACGCGAACACCGAAC